>NZ_JAIQZM010000025.1:0-82986 GCF_023333595.1 Argonema galeatum A003/A1 | reverse complement strand
TGTTGTAGTTGCTGTAGGAGATGAAGTTGGGCGAGTTGTTGTAGTTGCTGTAGGAGATGAAGTTGGGCGAGTTGTTGTAGTTGCTGTAGGAGATGAAGTTGGGCGAGTTGTTGCCGCGACTCTTGGAGTTGCTGTGGGAGTACGACGTAAAGTTGCCGCTGTTGTGGGAGTAGCTTTGACTGTAGCGCGAACAGTTGCGGTAGCTCTAGGAGATGCGATCGGAATTGAACGCAAAGCGGCGACGACTGTAGGACTAGCCTTGGCTGTTGGGCGCGAAGTTGGACGTGCTTTGGGAGTTGCTGTAGCAGTTGGACGTGCGGCGGCGACTGTGGTAGTAGCTTTGTTAGTTGGGCGAACACTCGCCGCAACTGTGGGAGTAGCTTTTTTGATAGCTGGGCGAACAGTCGCCCCAACTGTGGGAGCGGGTTTTACTGCGGGTGGGGCAGGGGGATTGACGTAAACTATCTGGGGTCGTGGATAGACAGGTATGTAGACTCGCTCTAGGACGGTTGATGGGCGGCTTTGAGGTAGATTTCCGGGAATGGGAACGGGCAATAGGGCGTTAGCCGGTGGTGGTGGCGGAACAGCTGCAACTTGTTGGTTGTTTTCGGTTTCTTGCTCAATTAAGTCGAGCGATCGCTGCATATAATCAATAAACTGGCCGTCTGCCTCCGATACGGATTTTTGCGCTGACGGTGCAGAGGCTGCGTTAATCCCAAACAGCTTATTAAGTCTGCCTTGACCGGCCAGCCATAAGAGTAGTGTAATTGCCAAGGAGGCTATAGCAGCCCCTAACAGCAGTTTATTAAGTGAGTTGCCTCGATCGTCCTGCTTTTGGGCTTTGTCAGCATCGCTGGTATCTGATGCTTCAACCTGACGCGCCGCCATCCCCTGTGACATCACGATTGGCGGAATCGACATTTGCTGCAACGAGACGTATTCCGGTTCGGCGGTGTGAGTGGGGGGTTCGCCGCCAGTTTCCAGCATTCGGTCAACGTCTGAGAATACGTCATCCATTAAGCGATCGGCAGAGTTTCCCATTGCCCAAGGCTGGGTGGGGGTTTCTGCTTCCGAGGGCTTCAAGGCAATCCGGTTGGTATTCAGGTCGTCAGACATAGATGGCTCGCTTAATCGCTGCTGAAGCTAACTATAACGTTTGATGGTCGCTTTTGACGCTAAAGACCCGTTTGAAATTTTTATAAGGGACTGAACAAATAAAAAATATCCTACAACTTCTTGTGGGATGGGCTTCTCACACTTAAATTTTGCCCCCCCGACCCCCCAAAGAAAGGGGGGAGAAAAGTCCTGTTTCCCCAGATTTGGGGGAAGAAAAGTCCTGTTCCCCCCAAACTTGGGGGGTTAGGGGGGCGTACTTTATTTTTTTGTCAGTCCCTAAAGAATCGCACCGTTACGAAGACAGCTAACGCACCCTACGAATTAACTACGAATTAATGAGCTTCGCCAACAACTGCTAGTTGACGAGTGCGGAGTTCTAGATAAATCAGCAAGGCGTTAACATCAGCTGGATTAACGCCGCCAATTCTTGCTGCTTGTCCAATTGTCAGCGGTTTCACTTTGGCAAGCTTTTCGCGAGACTCTTTGGAAAGTGTCTCAATCGCGGCATAATCTAAGTCTGGCGGCAGTTTGCGATGTTCGTGACGGGCAATTTGGTCAATTTGATGTTGTTGTCGTTGTAGATATCCAGAATATTTGATATCTATCTCTGCGCCTTCTTTTTCTGCTGGAGAGAGGTCGGGATTGCTTAATGCGTATCTGTCTAGGTCAATATAATGGAATCCCGGACGACGCAACAAGTCGGCGGTGGTAATTGAACCTTTGATGAGTTGCTGGGTATCGGATGCGATCGCTTTCCCAATTTCATCATGCTCTTTTACCCGTGTCGCCTGCAACCGTTCTTTCTCTGCTGCAATATTCGCTTGCTTGGCGCTAAACAAGTCCCAGCGACGGTCATCGATTAAGCCGATTTCCCGACCGAGAGGCGTCAGGCGTCGATCGGCATTGTCCGATCGCAATAATAAACGATATTCCGATCGCGAAGTTAGCATCCGATAAGGTTCCCGCAAATCCTTTGTACACAAGTCATCCATCAGCGTACCGATGTAACTCTCCTCGCGCTTGAAAACAATTTGTGTTGAATTAGACACAAATCTTGCTGCATTAATCCCAGCTACAAGACCTTGCGCTGCTGCTTCTTCGTATCCGGTAGTACCATTAATTTGTCCAGCGCAGAACAAACCCTCTACTTTCTTAGTCATCAGTGTCGGAAAACACTGAGTTGCGGGTAAATAATCATACTCGACCGCGTAAGCCGGACGCAGCATGGCGCAATTTTCCAAACCGGGAAGACTCCGCAACATCTGCAATTGCAAACTTTCCGGCAACCCAGTCGAGAAACCTTGGATATACAATTCTGGAATATCCCGACCTTCGGGTTCGATAAAGATTTGGTGACTTTCCTTATCGGCAAAACGAACAATTTTATCTTCTATGCTGGGACAATAACGCGGCCCTTTGGCATCTACCCAACCGCCGTATACTGGGGACAAGTGGAGATTTTCTCTAATTAGACGATGAGTTTCTGTTGTGGTGCGGGTGATATGACAAGGCATTTGTTCCCGTTCTACCCAGAGTTCTGGGTCAAAACTGAACCAGCGCACCTCTTCATCTCCCGGTTGCGGTTCCATTTTACTGTAATCGACGGAACGTTTATCAACTCTGGCTGGAGTTCCCGTTTTCAGGCGTCCGGTTTCAAATCCCAGGCGATTGAGAGTTTCCGTCAATTCAACAGCGGCAAATTCTCCGGCGCGTCCGGCTGCCATCGATTTGTTTCCCACCCAAATCTTACCACCCAGGAATGTGCCGGTGGTGAGAATTACTGCTTTGCACTGGAATGCGACACCGAAGTATGTTTCAACACCGATGATTTCCTCATTTTTACCGAGTACTAAGTCTGTCACCATGCCTTCGCGGACTGTCAAATTATCCTGATTTTCGACAATCTTTTTCATCACCGCCGCGTATTCCCGCTTATCAGTCTGGGCTCTTAATGCCCAAACTGCTGGCCCTCTGGAGGAGTTTAGCACACGCTTTTGCAGATAAGTGCGATCGGCCATTTTGCCAATTTCGCCGCCGAGTGCATCTACTTCGTGTGTTAATTGTGACTTAGCTGGGCCGCCAACTGCCGGGTTGCAGGGTTGCCAAGCGATTTTATCCAGATTTAGGGTTAGCAGCAGAGTACGACAACCGAGTCGTGCGGTAGCAAGTGCGGCTTCGCAGCCGGAGTGACCTGCACCGACAACGATAACATCAAAGGCGTCTAGGAATTGTACAGACATGGGTGCGATCGGGTATGCGTACAGCAGCAAGGACTCAAGCCTTATTTTAGCGTTTGCAATGGATGCGAAGGTATTGCCTCGCGAACATATTTATATATGCGATCGCCATTTCAAACAGTTTATTTATGTAACAAAAATTTACACGCTGAATAATTAGCTTTACGACAGATCGAGACAGATTTTTGGGATAATTTCGTTAGGTGTGATTTTTCCCAAAAAATATATATGGATGCTGCTGAACTGATCGGTCGTTATGCCGCCGGAGAAAGAGATTTTCCTAAAGCTGACTTGAGAGAAGCTGACTTACAAAATGCCAATCTAGAAGGTATTAATCTGAAAGAGGCTAACTTAGTGGATGCTAACCTTTCATGTGCTAACTTGAGTAATGCTAATTTATATTACGCCAATCTTTTACGTATAAATTTGAGCAAAGCTAACTTGGAAGGTGCAAACCTTTATCATGCTAACTTAGACGATGCAGACCTCTCACGTATCAAGCTGAGAGATGCCAACCTAAGTCATGCCAATTTACGTGCTACTGACTTATCTTTTGCTTTCTTAACTTATGCAAATCTAAGTAGTGCTAATTTGAGAGATGCTAATTTGAATGGAGCAAGTTTGCGAGGTGCAAATATCTATTCTGCTTCCATAAATCATGCTGATTTAAATAATGTAGATTTCAGTGGCGCTGATTTACGTTCTGCATGGTTGAATGATTCTAATTTAACGGATGCTAATCTGAGTCGTGCCAATTTAGAAAAGGCTAACTTAAACGGTGCTGACTTAACTAATGTCGATTTTATTCGCGCCAATTTAGTTAGCACTAGCTTGAATAAGGCAAACTTAACTAATGCTAACCTGAGTAGTGCTATTGTCAGAGATAGTTCCTTAAAAGATGCTAATTTGACTAATGTTCAAATTGATGAAAAAACCAAACTCGATCCTGCGTTACGCGAAACAATTTTAAGTAGTGCTAGCTTATCTACAGGTAACCTAACTGAAACAGAGAGTAGCGAAGCTGAGATTAGCGAACAAAATTCTTTAGAAATTGCCAAAGTTAGTAATCAAGGTATTAATGCTCCATATCAATGGAATAATCTTTATTTCCGATCGAAAACAGAGATAAAAATTGCACAGGCGCTCGATCGTGCTGGTGTTTTATTCTATCCTAACTGCAAAGCTCGTCTTAACAGCAGTACGGGTAGGGAAAATCGCGAAAGCGACTTTTTAGTTTTTTGGGAAGGTAAGTGGGGTATTCTAGAAATTGATGGAGAACCTTGGCATCCACCATCTCGCACGGTACAGGATCACGAACGCGATCGCCTCTTCAAAATTCACGGCATCCGCATTGTTGAACATTATGACGCTACTCGCTCCTGGAATGACGCTGATGTAGTAGTGCAAGAGTTTTTGGAAATATTAAAGCAAGCCTAAATAGGAGTAGAATCAGGGTATTATCTCATAAAGTCTACACATAATGAGCGATCGCCCTTTCCCTTCTATTACAATAACTGTTGAAATTCCTCAATAGTTAGTCCAGCATCTCTGATAATTCCACCCATTGTATAAGCATTAATGGGATTAGCTCTAGGAATGGTGATAATGTGTTCATCATTAGTCATAATAATATGTTTCCCCTGGCGTATAACGCGGAAGCCAGCTTTTTCAAATGCGTTAACGGCTCTTAAGTGATTAATACCTGGAAGTTTTGGCATAATTATCCTACTTCCACATAACGAGATTCTGCATCTTTAGTTAATTCTTCAACCGCTTCGAGATATGCTTGAATAGCATCTTTGATATTTTCTAAAGCTTCTGACTCTGTTTCTCCCTGCGACCAACATCCAGGTAAAGCAGGACACCAGACAGCGTATCCTTCATCTGATTTTTTTAAATTGACTTTATATCGCATATCTAAATTCTCACTTTCGATTTTTGCCAAAACCTATTGCTGCTTCCACTTACTCTGGGAGTATGCTACGCGCACCCACTTATGCAGATAGACCTTCTGTGCGTTTAGAAGCACTTAGCCATACCTCCCCGTGCAGTTCGGGATAAGTAGTCATACAAGGAAATTATATATTATAATTATCAAATTTGTCAATGGTCATGTTTCAAAATGAGCAACAACGACTTATAATTAATATTACCGTTTAGAATTGCAGTTAATCAGGTAAGCAAATGGTCAATCAACTATTTTACGGTGATAACCTCGACGTTTTGCGTAAGCATATCAAAGATGAATCGGTAGATTTATGTTATATCGATCCGCCTTTTAACTCTAAACGCAATTATAACCAAATTTATAATAACATCGGTAAGGAAGATAGAGCTACAGCGCAGGCTTTTATCGATACTTGGACTTGGGATGACTTTGCGAATCGAGGTTTAGCTGAAATTCTGGAAAACTATCAAGGTAAATTTACATCTCAAAGCATCGATCTAATTGCCGGTTTAACCAAGGTATTGGGTAAAGGGAGTTTACTTGCATATCTGGTGAGTATGACTCTGCGAATAAGTGAAATTTATCGAGTTTTGAAATCGACAGGTAGTTTTTATTTCCATTGCGATCCTACAGCTAGTCATTATTTAAAATTGGTTATAGATGCAATTTTTTGTCCTCGCGGTGGAGATTTTAAAAATGAAATTGTTTGGAAGCGAACAACTGCTCATAACGATTCAACACGATACGGAAACAATATAGATATTATATTTTTTTATACTAAATCTTTAAATTATATTTGGAACCAGCAATACAAACCACATGATGAAGCTTATCATCAAAGGTTTAGAAATAAAGATGATGACGGGAGAGCTTGGACTGACGATAACCTAACAGCAAAAGGCTTATCAGGTGGTGGATATGAATATGAATATAAAGGGGTAAAATCGCTGTGGCGAGTTCCAATAGAAACGATGATAAACTTAGATGATGAGCAGAAATTACATTTTACTAAAAAAGGAGGTATTCGCCTAAAGCGATATTTGGAAGATATCAAAGGAGTAGCTTTACAATGTCTTTGGGAAGATATACCGCCGATTAATTCTCAAGCTAGAGAAAGATTGGGTTATCCTACTCAAAAACCGGAAGCACTGTTAGAAAGAATTATCAAAGCTAGTAGCAATGAAGGAGATATAGTTTTAGATGCTTACTGCGGTTGTGGTACTACGGTTGCAGTTTCTCAACGTCTTAAACGTGAATGGATAGGAATTGATATTACATATCAAAGTATCAGTTTAATTTTAAAACGTCTAGAGGATAGTTTTGGTAAAGGTGTACTTGATGGAATTAAATTAAATGGAATCCCCAAAGATATGGAATCTGCGATCGCACTAGCAAATAAAAAGGACGATCGCACGCGCAAAGAGTTTGAGAAATGGGCAGTTTTAACTTATAGTAATAATCGGGCGATCGTTAATCAGAAAAAAGGTGCAGATCGGGGAATTGATGGAATTGCTTATTTTCAAAGTGAAAAAGATGAACCAGAAAAAATTATCCTGCAAGTTAAATCAGGGAAAGTGAAATCAGGCGATATTCGGGATTTGCAAGGTACGATGACTCTGGAACAAGCACGGCTTGGCATTTTTATCACTTTGGAAGAACCAAAGAAGGATATGATAAAAACTGCCAAAGCTGCTGGAATATATCAAAATAAATTTATGAGTCAAAGTTGCGATCGCATTCAAATTGTGACCATTCAGGAAATATTAGAATTAAATAAACGTCTGGATATTCGATTGACTTTGGAGGTACTGAAATCGGCTGAAAAACAAATGGAAGTAAAGGCGATTCAGATGGAACTGGACATTTAAAGATAATTACAAAAACACCGATTTTAAATTATCTGCTAAATTTTGGGAGAATGCGATCGCACCATCTCGTAAAATTATACTAGAGCGATCGCATTCTCCCAATCCGACAAAAACCTGTCATATTTAAGGTATAGTGACTCAGAATAATATCATGTTATCCACCACCACCGAATCAATGGGCAGAATTACCACAACCATAGTCATCACGAACCGTGTCGATCAAGCTCTAGCAACAAGGGGTTTTATTCCTCTAGAGGAAGTACGCTCCATTACTTTGAACGATGTTCTAGTCGATACAGGCGCGACAACTTTATGCTTACCTCCAGAAGCGATCGCTCAACTAGGTTTAGAACTACTAAAAGAAGTAGATGTTGAGACAGCAACTGGAATTGGTAAAGCTCGCATCTTTCGAGATGCAACTATTTCTTTATGCGGACGCGAAGGAACTTTTGAATGTCTGGAACTTCCAGGCGGTAGGGCATCATTATTAGGAGTTATCCCGCTGGAAGCATTAGGAATTGAATTGGATTTGCAGAATCAAAGATTAATTGTTTTGCCGATAAGTCCTACACAAACTTATTTGACGATTCTTTGAGTTGAAACGGTCGGGCGATCGCACCATCTCGTAAAATTATCTAAAAGCGATCGCATTCTCCCAATCCGACAAAAAACTGTCATATTTAAGATCTAGTGACTCAGAGTAATATCATGTTATCCACCACCACCGAATCAATGGGCAAAATTACCACAACTTTAGTCATCACGAATCGTGCAGATCAAGTTCTGACAGCACGGGGTTTTATTCCTCCACAGGAAGTACGCTCCATTACTTTGAACGATGTTTTAGTCGATACAGGCGCGACAACTTTATGCTTACCTCCAGAAGCTATAGCTCAACTAGGTTTAGAACTACTAAAAGAAGTCGATGTTGAGACAGCAACCGGAATTGGTAAAGCTCGCATATTTCAGGATGCAAAAGTTTCTCTTCTCGGACGTGAAGGAACTTTTGAATGTCTAGAACTTCCAGGCGGTAGGTCAGCATTATTGGGAGTTATCCCGCTGGAAGCATTAGGAATTGAACTGGATTTGCAGAATCAAAGATTAATTGTTTTACCGATTAGTCCAACACAGACCTATCTGACGATTCTTTGAGTTGAAATAATGGGGCGAGCGTCTGGGTTTTCAGATTGAGGATTCTGTTATATAATCCACAATTGGGAGCGGCTATGAGGGCGTCAAAACCCGCTGCGGGCTGCACAAAAACTCAAGAGGCGGCTCAATTGTTGCCCAAACAGGTCATAATTTGACAAACACAGTTGCAAAAAGAAGCCTGTGAAATATTTTTTTCTTTCTGATGGATGGTCTTTTGGCAGAGTATGGGCGTCTGATGGCCTATGGAACGAAACGGCTTGGCGACGCCGACCGAATATTGAGCGAATGAGTATTTGCCTGGTAGAGAACAATGAAAAGTTATGGCTCTATCGGGTAGAAGACGCTATCTTAACCGTAGAAGTGAAGCCACTAGCGACTGCCGAAGTTGGCCCAGCCGCCCAAGCGATCGGTCAAGTAGTGCTAAAGCGGCTGATCACAGCCGAACAAGTGCTGGAAAGAATGGCAGCGGGTCAGGCTATGTGCCAACTGAATGATATCGAAGCTATAGTTTTTTGACTCACTCCCGAATTCAATTCGGGCGATTCTTGGTTCATAGACCCACCTTAGAAAGAAAAGCGGGGCTTAACAAGGCCGTTGAGCCGATCGCTGGGATGAATTTGCCAGTTTAACCTGCTTGCAATGGGCAGCGACAAGGTTTACACTTCTTTAAACGCTCTCATTTTCCTAAAGGCATTGTTAAACTGCTCAAGTGTCTTAAATATTTAGACATTAAGCGGACAGCCTCAGGATCTAGAACCTTAAGAAACGGCATAAAAGTTCGCTGAATTATACATCACTTATCGAGGAGGATCGTAGTCAATGGGACTACCCTGGTACCGAGTACACACAGTCGTTCTGAACGATCCGGGCCGATTGATTTCTGTACACCTAATGCACACTGCCCTCGTAGCAGGGTGGGCCGGTTCTATGGCCCTGTACGAACTAGCAATTTTTGACCCCAGCGATCCAGTCCTGAACCCCATGTGGCGTCAGGGGATGTTTGTGATGCCATTCATGGCACGCTTAGGCGTCACCCAATCCTGGGGTGGTTGGAGCATCACTGGCGAACAGGCAACCAACCCCGGCGTCTGGAGCTTTGAAGGCGTTGCCGCCACTCACATCATCCTTTCCGGTCTGCTGTTCCTAGCTGCCGTGTGGCACTGGGTTTACTGGGATTTGGAACTCTTCAGAGACCCTCGCACTGGCGAACCAGCTCTCGACCTGCCAAAAATGTTTGGCATTCATTTGTTCTTGTCCGGTCTTCTTTGCTTTGGCTTCGGTGCCTTTCACCTATCGGGACTTTTTGGCCCCGGTATGTGGGTTTCCGATCCTTACGGTTTAACTGGCCACCTCCAAGCCGTTGCACCAGCGTGGGGGCCGGAAGGTTTTAACCCCTACAACCCAGGTGGCATCGTTGCTCACCACATTGCTGCTGGTGTTGTCGGTATTATTGCCGGTTTGTTCCATTTAACTGTTAGACCTCCAGAGCGGCTTTATAGAGGGCTGCGGATGGGGAACATCGAAACAGTACTTTCCAGCAGTATTGCCGCTGTATTCTTCGCTGCCTTCGTCGTTGCCGGTACTATGTGGTACGGCACTGCCGCCACGCCGATCGAACTGTTTGGCCCGACCCGCTACCAGTGGGATAAAGGCTACTTCAAACAAGAGATCCAAGCGCGTGTGCAAGCAAGTGTGGCGGAAGGTGCCAGCCTGTCAGAAGCTTACTCGGCTATTCCTGAAAAGCTGGCTTTCTATGACTACGTTGGCAACAGCCCTGCCAAAGGCGGTCTGTTCCGCGTCGGTCCGATGAACAAGGGAGATGGCATTGCCCAAACATGGCTGGGCCACCCAGTATTCAAAGATGCTGAAGGACGGGAATTGACAGTCCGTCGGATGCCCAACTTCTTTGAAACCTTCCCGGTGATCTTGACCGACAGCGATGGGATAATTCGTGCTGATATCCCATTCCGTCGCGCTGAATCTAAGTACAGCTTTGAGCAAGTTGGCCTCAGCGTAACCCTTTACGGTGGCGAATTGGATGGTCAAACCTTTGATGACTCATCGAGGGTGAAGCAGTTTGCTCGTAAGGCCCAACTCGGTGAGCCGTTTGAGTTCGATCGGGAAACCCTCAACTCTGACGGGGTGTTCCGCACCAGTACCCGTGGTTGGTTTACCTTCGGACACGCTGTATTTGCACTGCTGTTCTTCTTCGGTCACATCTGGCATGGGTCTCGTACCCTCTTCCGCGATGTGTTTGCAGGTGTAGATCCTGAACTTTCTGAAGAACAAGTCGAATGGGGCTTCTTCCAGAAAGTGGGTGACAAGAGTACCCGTAGAACGGAATCTGTGTAAACCAAATAATGATTGGGGACCAGGAGAGTTCTGAGTTAAGAATTTTGAGTTTTGAGTTAAATTTTATAATTCAAAACTCATTCCTTATTGCTCAAAACTATTTCTAGCCCCAATCCTTTGGTAGACTAATAAGCGACTGAATAGTCAGGAAGTTTTGATATGGAAAGCATTGCTTACATTTTGATTTTCACTCTTGCCCTGGGCGTCCTCTTCTTTGCGATCGCATTCCGCGAACCCCCCCGCATTGAGAAGAAGTAGTCAGCCGATCCCATCTTCCCAGCTGTAAAAGCAACTGTTTAACAACAGAAGCCGCTGCTACTCATCTGGCGATATCGCCATCAGCCAGATCTAAAGTAACAGCTGGCTTTCGCTTTTTTAGCTTGCTGGAGCATCTGCCCTAGCATAACGGTCAACAAATTAAAGGAGTTGACAAAATGCGCTGTCCTTTCTGCCACTACCCAGATAATCGCGTCCTTGAGTCCCGCTCCGCAGAAGCAGGACAAAGTATCCGGCGACGAAGAGAATGTTTGAGGTGCAAACGTCGCTTCACGACTTACGAGCAAATAGAGTTTGTTCCCATTACGGCGATTAAGCGGGACGGTCGCAAGGAATCTTTTGACCGTTCTAAATTGCTGCGCGGTATCGTTCGTGCTTGCCAAAAAACGGGGATTCCCCAAACCCAACTCGAAGCTCTCGTTGATGAAGTTGAATCAGAACTCCAGCAGCGAGAGGTGCGAGAGGTGACAAGCAGTGAAATTGGCGAGATGGTTCTCGGTAAACTGCAATCTCTCAGTGAAGTCGCTTATGTGCGCTTTGCCTCTGTCTACCGCCAATTCCAAAGCATTAAAGATTTTGTGGATACTTTAAACCATTTAAGTACAAGCAGTTCAAGTGCTTCTGTAGTCAGCGCGGCTTCTCTGGGTACAGAAACGCACTTATCTGAGGCTTTGTCACCAGAAGCCTCTGTTTCTTTTGTGAGGTCTTTGTGACATTTAGAACTTTGGCTTTGAAATACCCTTGCCAAAATTACTATAGTATGCTATTGGGATGTTGAGCGAGCTACAACAGTTAAAGGTACAGGAATCCAAACGCGATCGCTCCCCTTGTTGGTGGTCATCACAAAACCCGGCCACCCGCGACCAGCTAACAACACCAGTAGAAACTATATCCACAGGATGTACTTAAGTTAAAATAATTAATCTAGACTAAATCGCCCAGCTGTCCAACGGCTGGCGATCCGGTTTGGAGACTTGTAGGTGTAGGCTGCACATTACCAAAGTGCGTATACATCGACAGTAGGAGCAACTTTTACAAACATAATTACCAGGAAACGATTCGCATGGTCAATCTGAAAACAACAGCTACAGCAGAAATTGGTTTCACTCACGAGGACTTTGCCGCTTTACTCGATAAGTATGATTATCACTTTAATCCCGGTGATATTGTAGCTGGTACGGTATTCAGTATAGAGCCGAGGGGCGCTCTGATTGACATTGGTGCTAAAACAGCGGCATACATCCCGATTCAGGAAATGTCAATTAACCGGGTTGACGCTCCAGAAGAGGTGCTGCAATCAAACGAGACTCGTGAATTTTTCATCCTCACAGATGAAAATGAAGATGGACAACTAACGCTTTCCATCCGACGGATTGAGTATATGCGGGCTTGGGAGCGAGTGCGTCAGCTGCAAGCAGAAGATGCTACAGTGCGATCGGGCGTATTTGCCACCAATCGCGGCGGCGCTTTAGTAAGAATTGAAGGCTTGCGCGGCTTTATTCCCGGTTCTCACATCAGCACCCGCAAACCTAAAGAAGAATTAGTGGGAGAGGAACTACCCCTGAAGTTCTTGGAAGTAGACGAAGACCGCAATCGTTTGGTGCTGAGCCACCGACGAGCGCTGGTAGAGCGCAAGATGAACCGCCTAGAAGTCGGCGAAGTGGTAATTGGTTCGGTACGAGGAATCAAACCCTACGGTGCCTTCATCGATATTGGAGGCGTCAGCGGTTTGCTGCACATTTCTGAGATTTCCCACGAGCATATCGATACACCCCACAGCGTGTTCAATGTCAATGATGAAATCAAGGTTATGATCATTGACTTAGACGCTGAAAGAGGTCGAATTTCACTTTCAACCAAGCAGCTAGAGCCAGATCCGGGTGACATGATCAGAAACCGCGATCGCGTCTACGATATGGCGGAAGAAATGGCGGTTAAGTATCGCGAACAATTGAAAGCCAAACAGCAAGGTAACGCTCCTGCGCGTATGGAAATTCCAGTTGCTGAACCAGCTGCCGAATCAGCTGATTCAGCAGCTGCCGAATCAGTTGCTGAACCAGTTGCTGAACCAATCGCCGAATCAGTTGCTGAACCAATCGCCGAACCAGTTGCTGAACCAATCGCCGAATCAGTTGCTGAACCAATCGCCGAATCAGTTGCTGAACCAATCGCCGAATCAGTTGCTGAACCAGTTGCTGAACCAATCGCCGAATCAGTTGCTGAACCAGTTGCTGAAGAAGAAATCGTACCTGCGACTGAAAAGTAACTATTGAGTTACTTGATGGAAAAAAGAGGGAAGCTCCCTCTTTTTTTGTTTGCGTGTAATTAAGAGGAGTTGAAACTTTTGGTAACTATCCGTTGTCGGGAAGTAACTTTCCCAAATATCCAGGCAGTAATTTTTGACAAAGATGGCACACTAGAGAATTCTGAAGAGTATTTGCGAAACCTGGGACAAAAGCGAGTCCGTGCGATCGATGCCCAAATTCCAGGAGTAGGCGATCCCTTGTTGATGGCTTTTGGCATTGATGGGGATAAGCTCGATCCCACCGGGTTAATGGCTGTTGGGAGTCGCCGCGATTCGGAAATTGCCGCCGCCGCTTATATTGCCGAAACTGGACGCGGGTGGTTGGAGTCGTTAGCTCTAGCTCGTCGCGCCTTTGAAGAAGCAGACCAAGTATTGAAAAATGCTACTCCTTCCCCTCTATTTGTCGGCAGTCTGGAAGTATTGCAATTTCTATCAGCAGCAGGATTGAAATTGGGGATTCTCTCAGCTGCTAACACATCACAAGTGCAGAAATTTGTCAAGCGTCATCAACTAAATAATTATATTCAGTTAGAAATGGGAGTGGATGAAGGGCCTAGCAAACCAGACCCGGCTTTATTTTTGCAAGCTTGTGAGAGATTGGGAGTAGAACCGAGTGCTACTTTGATGGTGGGAGATTCGGCGGGTGATATTGAGATGGCGCGTCGTGCTGGTGCGGCGGGTTGTATTGGCATTTGCTGGGGAAAAGCAGAAGCGGCGCATTTGGAAGCAGCAGATGTTGCGATCGGACAATTAGACGAAATGCAAATTATCGCCTAATTTGAGATAAGTAGGTGGGCATAATTAAACGTAAAACTCCAAGCCCTTAGAAACCCGGTTTCTTGGAGAAACCGGGTTTCTGGGAGTTCAGTTTATTTACGCCCACCTACTTAGTATCTTGGCCAGATTGGCGATCGCCTTAAATCCTCCTTCATAAGGGGGACTTTCAAGATTAGATTACTTGACCGTGTTAAGAAATATATAATTAACCAAGAAGTAGGCGATCGCCCTAGCGCTGGTATAATTATCAATAACATTGGCTCAGTTTACAATAGTTTAGGACAAGCTATGATGGCAAATCTAAACTATCAATACATATCTCCAGAAGAGTACTTAGAAGCAGAGATGCTAAGTGCCATCAAGCATGAGTATCGTCAAGGACAAGTTTATGCGATCGCAGGAGCAAGTGATGCTCATGTCCTGATTACGGGAAACTTGTTAACCTTACTGAGAAACCATGTTCGGGGTAAGGGATGCCTTGTTTATGTGACAGATATGAAAGCTCAAATCGACAAGGCAAATACCTTTTACTATCCTGATATTATGGTGACTTGTGACGAACGGGATAGAACTGAGGAATACTTCAAGCGCTACCCATGCTTGATTATAGAGGTACTCTCTCGCACAACAGAAGCCTTTGACCGAGGCGATAAATTTGCGGACTACCGAAAATTAGACACCCTGCAAGAATACGTGCTAATTAGCTCAGATAAAGTTCGCGTAGATTGCTTCCGCCGCAATTCCGAGGGACGCTGGGTACTCTACCCCTATACCGCCGGAGAAGAAGTTCACCTGGCTAGCCTAGATTTTCGCACGGCGATCGCAAATCTGTATGAAGATGTGTCATTCGGAAGTAAAATTTCTGCCTAAAGGTAGAAATCTTGTTATGATGGCTGGTTACAGTGGCTCAACTTAGCCCAAACACCCAGTCTTCCAAAACCTTCATCTCAGGAGGAGATTCCATTGTCTCGTCGCTACCTGTTTAGTTCCGAATCGGTTACCGAAGGTCATCCAGATAAAATCTGCGATCAAATTTCCGACACTATTCTAGATGCACTACTCACCCAAGACCCCTATAGCCGCGTAGCCGCAGAAGTTGTCGTCAACACAGGCTTAGTGCTGATTACCGGCGAAATTACCACCAAAGCCCAAGTTAACTACGTTAATATAGCCAGGAACAAAATAGCTGAAATTGGCTACACCGACGCCGACAATGGCTTCTCGGCCAACAGTTGTGCAGTTCTGGTTGCCTTAGACGAACAATCTCCCGATATTGCCCAAGGGGTTAATGCGGCGGCTGAGACTCGCGAGATGTCCAGCGATGAGGCATTTGACGCCGTTGGGGCTGGCGATCAGGGTTTGATGTTTGGTTTCGCCTGCAACGAAACCCCAGAACTGATGCCATTGCCGATCAGTTTAGCTCACCGAATTTGCCGCAGATTGGCAGCGGTAAGAAAAACAGGCGATTTGCCTTATCTGCGCCCGGATGGCAAAAGTCAAGTTACGATCGCCTACGAAGACGGCAAACCCGTTGGCATCGATACCATCCTCATTTCCACTCAGCATAATGCCACCATTGGTGATATCACAGACCCAGCCGCCGTTCAAGCCAAAATTAAAGAAGACCTTTGGACAGCGGTGGTAGAACCAGTTTTTGCAGACATTGATGTCAAGCCTGATGCACAAACTCGCTTTCTTGTCAACCCAACCGGCAAATTCGTTATTGGTGGCCCACAAGGAGATTCTGGCCTCACCGGACGGAAAATCATTGTGGATACCTATGGGGGCTACTCCCGTCACGGCGGCGGTGCCTTTTCCGGCAAAGACCCCACGAAAGTAGACCGTTCGGCTGCCTATGCTTGTCGTTATGCGGCTAAAAATATTGTGGCTGCGGGTCTGGCAGAAAAGTGCGAAGTTCAGCTAAGTTATGCGATCGGTGTCGCTCGACCTGTCAGCATCATGGTAGAAACCTTTGGTACTGGCAAGGTAGACGACGATCTATTGCTGGATTTAGTCAAAGAGCATTTTGAACTGCGTCCGGCAGGTATTATCGAGGCTTTTAAATTGCGTCATCTTCCAGCCGATCGCGGCGGTCGTTTCTATCAGAATGTAGCCGCTTACGGTCACATGGGACGCACAGATATAGACGTGCCTTGGGAGCAAACAGATAAGGCAGCTTTGTTAAAAGAAGCAGTAGCTGCTAAAGCTGCGCCTGCCCTCTCTTAGATATAGGCACAACTTCCTTTCTTGGCGGTGTAGGGTGGCATTGCCCACCTTACACTTTTTCATCTTCTTAATAAAGAAAAGCTCAATAATGCAAACGTGGAAACAAAAGGCGAGGCAACTTAAAAAAGAAACTTACGCTATTTATCTAGCTTGTAAAGATCCTAGAGTTCCTTGGTATGCAAGATTTTTGGCTGCTGGTGTAGTTGCCTATGCCTTCAGTCCCATTGATTTGATTCCAGATTTTATTCCCGTTATCGGTTATTTAGACGATCTGATCTTAGTACCGCTGGGAATTTGGCTGGTATTGAAGATGATTCCCCCTGCTGTTTTAGCCGAGTGTCGCGAAAAAGCTCAAGAGGCTATGGGTGAGGGGAAACCGACAAATTGGATAGCTGCTGGTGCGATCGTACTGATCTGGTTTCTTTTGGGTATTTTGGCTCTTGTTTGGATCGGACAAATTTTGAAACGATGAATGCTACTCAGTCGCCGGTCGTAATTTAGTTAATAATGTAGTGGCAGTAATTGTTACAGTTGATTTAGAGCCGTCGGGGATAGGAAAATGTTGACGAATTATATTCAAGCGGCGATGTACAAGGCAAGGTATAAGTTACTTGGAGATGGTACTTTCTTCGGTGAAATAGCGGGATTGTATGGACTTTACGCTAATGCTCCGACGTTAGAAGCTTGCCGAGAAGAGTTGCAAGAGTCTTTGGAAGAATGGATTGTATTGGGGTTGCAATTAGGTCATCAGCTACCAGTAGTAGATGGCATCGAGCTTTCCTTTAAAAAGGAGGTTGCCTGATGCCTCCCTTTGGGCCCCTTCAGCGCAGAGATTTAATTTATTACCTTAAACAGCTAGGCTTTGATGGCCCCTATTCAGGCAAAAAACATCAATTTTTGACCAAAGAAGGACGGCGGTTAATACTGCCTAATCCTCATGAGGGTGACATCAGTAAAGACTTGCTTGCAGAGATTTTGCGTCAGGCACAAGTCAGCAGAGATGAGTGGGAATTATTATGAATTACCCTCACCCACAGGCAAGACGGAAAGGCTCGGATGCGCGATCGGGCCAGCTACACAACACTGACGCGATCGCACATAGACCCAATTTTACCGCTCAGCCGTAAAGCCGAAATTCTACGCTCTTAGTTCCCAGATTTACCTTTACCCAAAACGTACTCTCTAACGCTCTTAATTAGCTCAGATAGTTCTTCGCGGTTCTTAACGCCTAGTAAATAGCGGTAAACAAACCAAGCAGTATATCCTAAGCCAATTAGCTGCAAACTCGGCCCTACGAACGGAATATCATCAACAGCATCCAGCAAACCCGACAGCAGTTTGACAGCGACAAAAGCTGACAGAATCAAACCAACGCTAGTCAGGGGTTGCTTGTATTTCTCAAAAAAGTCACCCAGAAAACCAGTTGGAACATTCAGAAAGCTGTTGACTCGCTGCAATACCTGCTGCCATTGGTAGTCAGAAACTCCTACAACTGGTTCGAGAGGTTCGGGTTCTTCTATTTTGGCCTCTACTTTTAGCTGTTCGGGAACAGGTGTTACAACTGTCTCTGTGCGATCGGCTGGGGCATCGGCGACTTTAACCTCTAGTTTGGAAACTTCTGTTGGGGAAATTGTCACAGTTGGAGATTCCTGAGAGGATAAGCTAGGAGGTTCGGGAGTCACAGATGGGGCGGCAGTTGCGTTTTCCTCTGCTTTCGGCGCTTCGGCGTTTGAGTTGTCACTCGGAAGTTGGTCTTGCATATAAGGTTCTGAAAATGGCAACTTAGAGTAATGGCTACAGTTTACGTCTAAGCGCCTCTTTTGGTTTTCATTCGATAAAAGATTTAATTTTACAGCTAAGGAGAGCTACAGGCTAATCCTACGGATATAGCTTTGGGGGGATGTCAAGTTTTGATTAGTACTTCAACGCGACGGCTCTTTTCCCTACCAGTGGGATTATCGGAGCCGTCAGGATTATTATTAGGAGCAATTGGTTGGCCTATACCGATACAAACATAGCTTCGCTCCCAAGGGAAGGAGTAGTTTTTACTGGTGGCGTAATCGGTTTGGCAATCAAAAAACCTTGTGCGAAGTTTGCCCCTCGCGAGCGCACCCATTCGAGTTCCTCTGGAGATTCAATGCCTTCAGCAATAGTTTTAATATCCAGCTTATGAGCAATTTCCAATAACTTTTCCGTAATTAACGCTTTGTACGGATCTTTATGTACATTCTGAATCAGCTGCCTATCCAACTTAATAAAGTCAGGACTTAGCTCGTGAATTAGATTCAAATTAGAATAACCTGTCCCAAAATCATCAAGTGCAATTAGAAACCCAGCCTCCTGGTAAAACTTCATAATCTTGATGAGATGATTGATATCTGGCGGCTGCTCAGACTCCATAACTTCAAAAACCACATTACTGTGAGGAATCCCTGCTTCGCTAATCGCACGCACCGTCATGCGTAGGCAGGTATTTGGGTCATAGACTGCGGTGGGAGAGAAATTGATAAAAATCCGCTCTTCGATACCGTGCCTGCTTGCCTCGCGGATTGCGATCTGTCGCGCCAAGGCATCTACTTGAAATATCATACCTGCATCCTGAGCGTTCGTAAAGATACGACCCGGACTAATCAAGTTACCCCGGTCATCAAATCCACGCAGCAAAGCCTCTTGTCCAAAGATTCGGGAAGTATCATCAGCATACACGATCGGCTGAAAATGACAGGTAAGACGCTCTTGTGCCAATATATCTAGCAACCACTCACATTTGCTGAGGCTGATGAAGCTGTTTAGTGAGGTGACGCGAGAGAAATGCCGGAATAGCGGTTCTGCCTCAAGAGCCATCCACAAAACTTGCGTTTCTTTCAACTCTTTACTGGTGAGTCTGGCTGTTATTATGGTAATGAAACCTTCAAGATTATTTGCTTCGAGAAGAATTTTTAAACATTGTTCATCTTCAAGAAGTAGGTAATCAAGCTCAGCTTTACCCAAGGCTGAAATAAGCTTGTTAAGCGTATGTACCACCGGAAACCAGATGTAGAGTGTTCCCTTGCCCTCGATTTTGCTAGGTAGGGTTTCGCAACGAGTGCATCCTAAACCTTTATCAATCTTATTCATGAGTATTTTTATATTTAATTTAGCTGGATTCGAGTTTGACCTTTTAGCGGGTGAGTCACATCTATCTTTAGAAGTAGAAAGTTTTTTTGTATAGCAGGAAACTATGAATACTACTAAGTAGCTGGGCGTAAATAGAACACCCAGAAACCCGGTTTCTCCAAGAAACCGGGTTTCTAAGGGCGCGGCAGTTTTAGGTTTAATTATGCCCACCTACTTAATCAATCTTATTCGCTTTAGTAACTTAGGATACAATTTAATATTTGGTTAAAAACTTTGCAGTTTGCGTGCAGCCTAATTCCCTCTAGCCAAGATTAACAATTGAGGATTGCTAAGATCTCTACCGAATTCATAGTTAAGCGCACACCGTCCAAAGTAGTAAGTACTTCTGATTAATAAATCAACCAATAGATAGAGCAAAATGGCCGTAAAAATACGGTATCTAAGTTATTGTAGGTATTTTTTAGGAGGACTAATATAAAGTTATGGTGAAAAAATATCGTTGGTTATAAAACATTGTTAATGAATGCTATAATGTTTTAAACATCCCAGTTATAGATAGAACTAAAATGACTTAAATGCTCGTAACTTTAGTTCTGCATTTAATTAAATTACCTTTCATAAGCTGATTTTAAAGAACATTAATTAGCCTTAAAAGAATCAATGGTTCGAGTCAGTACAACTTCTTCGGCAAGCCAGCCAAGCAAATCCATGACCGCCCAACACTTGACAATTACCACTTCTGGGTGCAATCAGATATCACAAGAACAGAAAATTACTGAGAAATCTTCAAAACAAGCC
Source organism: Argonema galeatum A003/A1 (assembly GCF_023333595.1). GTDB lineage: Bacteria > Cyanobacteriota > Cyanobacteriia > Cyanobacteriales > Aerosakkonemataceae > Argonema > Argonema galeatum. The sequence goes on along the minus strand of NZ_JAIQZM010000025.1, from coordinate 62,814 downwards.
GCCTTGTGGCAGAGTCAGAAGAAATCTCGGCATCTGTTAGTTAACATACCGGGACTCAGTTATCAGTTCTTGCTCCGTAAAGACGGTTCCCTCAGTTTCCTCTTCCTGAATCCTACTTTTCAGGAATTTTTTGAGGTAGAATCCCCAGAGATGGAAATGGATACTGAATCCCTCATTTCTATGATTCATCCAGATGACCGGGAAGACTTCTTCAACTCTATCGCCGAAGCTGCCGGAATGTTGCAATCGTGGAGATGGGTAGGGCGTTTCATCTTACCCTCAAAACAAATAAAATGGATTCAGTGGGATGCTCAGCCTTCGTTACAGGCGAACGGAAATATTTTCTGGAATGGGTTGCTGGTAGATGTAACAAGTCACCAAAACTTGAATGCAGAAGTGGAACGGCTTTCCTTTTTGCTTGGTTTAACTGAGCGTTTACAAAGCTCCAGCGACTTAAGAGAAATTGCCGAGTTTGCGCTCAGTTACCTTGTTAGTGCGACAAACTGTGCTTTTGGGGATGTTAAGGTGATTAACGGCAGTGATGAAACGTCTCAAGCTTCTACTCTCACCAATTACATCTCTGCCGAATTTGTGGCAGCCTATGGTGAAACTGCCGTTGCTGAAATGGAGACAGCTTTGCAAAGAGGCATACCCAAAGGTCAAGGAGTTTTATGGCAAGTGGTAGAAACTGGTCAACCGGCGTTAATTAAAGATTATGCGAATCATCCCAATGCCGTATCAGCATTGCGTCATCCGGCAATAGGTCAGATTTGTATTTTTCCGATTCCAGCCACAGATGGTACGGTGATAGGTGTACTGACTTTGGAATCGCGTAATTTTCACCGAATTGAAGACGCTCTCCAACAGGACTTACTCCTAGCTGCCTGTCGTATTCTGGGAGTTCGCATCGAACGGGCAAAGGATCGAGAGCGTCTGCAAAGAGCGAATGCAGTGTTGCAGTCAACTTCTCAACAATTGAGGCAGCAAACATGGCAGTTGGAGCAAACGTTGCACGAACTGCAACAAGCTCAAATCCAACTTGTTCAAAGTGAAAAGATGTCTGGCTTGGGGCAGTTAGTTGCTGGTGTTGCTCATGAGATTAACAACCCGGTCAGTTTCATTCACGGCAATCTCAGTTATGCCGATCGATATTTCCAAGATTTGCTAAGTCTGCTGCAACTATACCAGCAGCATTATCCCCAGCCGGAGCCTGAGATTCAATCGGCAATAGAAGAAATTGACCTGGATTTTTTAAGTACAGATTTGCCTAAGTTAATGTGTTCTATGAAAGTAGGATCGGAGCGCATTCGCGATATTGTTTGCTCCCTGCGTAATTTCTGTCGTATAGATCAGGCGGAAATAAAGCCTGTAGATATTCATGAAGGCATCAATAATACTTTGATGATTCTAAACAATCGGCTAAGGGCACAGCCAGATCGTCGAGAGATTAAGGTGATCGAAGAATATGGCAATCTGCCACTTGTGGAGTGTTATCCTGGAAAGCTCAATCAGGTGTTTATGAACATTATTGCTAATGCTATTGATGCTTTGGAAGAGGTAGAGGGGCAGAGGAGTAGGGAGTCAGGGGAGGAGGCAAGGGGGTCAGAATTACCTATTCCCAATTACGCATCGCCGACGCTTCGGATTTGCACTCAAATAAAGGGTTCGCACGTTGAAATTCGGATTGCAGATAATGGTTATGGCATACCAGAGTCGTTGCAGTCACGTATTTTTGACCCTTTCTTCACAACGAAACCTGTCGGTAAGGGGACGGGGTTAGGGCTGTCGATTTCGCACCAAATCGTCACCGAACAGCACGGGGGTTTATTGAAGTGTCTTTCTGCGGCTGGGCAGGGAACAGAGTTTGCGATCGAGATTCCGTTGGTACAGGCGAAGTAACCAGCACTGTGGGCTTCACGAGCAGGTTCGAGTTTAATTGCTCTAATCACCCCGTAGGGGGATTCACAGTCAAGGCATAATAATAAAATATTAATCTTTAGGTGCTGTGAATAGCTAACGCTTGGGGTTAGATTTTAATTAGCACTTGATGTGATTTTATTGGCTAGGGTGACGCATCGCACCGATAGGGGGAGGGTATAAGTTTATGCTGGCGCAACCTCAAGAGCTAACCGCTTCTGACGGCAGTGCGGATAGAAAAAAAAATTTAATTTCTCATCCCTCTATAGAGTTACCAACTCTTGAATTTCCTTCAACTTGGAAATCGAAAGTCGGTGGCTGGCGCATCCGTCAAAAAATTGGTTACGGGTATTTCGTGGCAATTGGCATTGCTTTTTTTGGCTCATGTACTGGACTGGTAATTGCGGACTATTACCAGGGACAAGGAGTAGAGCAACTAGCTGATGCTCACGTGCAATCGCAACTTTTGAGCGATTTCAAGGAGGCGGTAGTAACGGCGCAATTGCAGGCTTCGCGGATAGCTTATGTAATGGAAGATTCGGGACGGCTGCAAACAGAAAAAGCGCGTTTTCACGACAGTATTGCTAAGGCTAAGAAGTTGCGCCTTGAGATTGAACGATATATAGAAAGCAAACCCGCGTGGTTAGCAGCAAATCCCACTACTTTCAAAACTTTGTTGCAAGCTTATGCGGCTAATTTAGAATCCTACGCACAAACTACTGAGTCAATTTTGCAGCGAATCGATTTATTACAATTGAGACCGGAGGCGCTTAAGTCAGCACAGCAGCAGCTACAAACGATCGTTGTTGGAAAGGAAGCGACGAGCTTGGAGCTACTCGGCGGGAAATTGACCAACATCCTTCAAACCGCTCACAATCAAGAGCGGCAAGGGGAAGTGGCGATGGAGGATGCACAGGGACTGGAGAAACAAATTATTATTTTGAGTATGTTGCTGTCGGTGACGATCGCTTCAATTGTGGCCTTGCGTAGAAGTCGTGCGATCGCTAAGCCTGTCGTAAGTTTAACTCAGGTAGCCGAGCAAGTAGCGAGGGAGTCTAATTTCGATTTGCGGGTTCCTGTCACAACGGAAGATGAAATTGGGTCATTAGCTACATCTCTCAATCATCTCATCCAGCGAGTATCCGAGCGTACCAAAGAACTGGAACAAGCTAAAGAATTAGCTGAAGCTTCTAGCAATGCTAAGAGCCAGTTTGTGGCGAATATGAGCCACGAACTGCGTACACCGTTAAATGCCATCATTGGTTTGAGTCAACTTCTCCAAGAGGACGCCCAAGATCTAAATGTAGGGGAGGAGGAATTTATCGACGACCTCCAGACAATCAACGCTTCTGGCAAACATCTGTTGGCACTGATCAACGACATCCTCGACTTATCAAAGATTGAAGCGGGTAAAATGACTTTCTACCCGGAGACATTTGATATCACCGCACTAATTAATAACGTTGTCACTATAGCGAAGCCATTGGTGCATAAGAATGTAAACGTTTTAGAGGTGAATTGCGACGAACAGCTTGGTACCATTTATGCCGATCGAACTAAAGTGCAGCAGATATTATTCAATCTGCTGAGCAACGCTGCCAAGTTTACTACACACGGTAAAGTGACGTTGGCGGTTACCCGCGAGTCAAACGATTTGGCAATAGAGAATACAAAAGAAGACGACAAAGAGAATTCTTCTTTCTTGTTTTATAATCCAAAATCCAAAATCCAAACTCCAAAATTGTCGGAGTGCATTTGTTTTCGCGTTCAAGACACAGGCATTGGCATATCCTACGAGCAACAGCAGCAGTTGTTTCAACCATTTACGCAAGGGGATGCTTCGACTACTAAAAAGTATGGCGGTACGGGACTGGGGTTGGCAATTAGCCGCCATTTCTGCGAGATGATGGGCGGTGAAATTTTTGTAGCGAGTAAGGTTGGACAGGGGTGTACTTTTACTGTCCGCCTACCAGTTTGAGTTTTGAGGAATGAGTTATATCATGTCCGGTAGCATCGATTACCTTAAAAAATCTTGTGATTATTCTTATCTGCGTTTATCTGCGTTCCAGAGTCTTCATCTGCGGTAAAATTTAACCAACGATAACAACAGACAATTTAACGATCGCACTCATGCACTAACGATGCAACCGAACACGATATTACACTTTTGTTGGCACTTTTCACCATAGATGTAGGGGCAATTCATGAATTGCCCCTACATCTATGGTGAAAAATCAAATGCGTAACGTGATAGTCTTGCTAATAGCGCCTCTCTCCTGCACAGACGCGATCGCCTAGAACTCATCTTAACCATGACTACAGCAACCACCGACTTTCTCAGCCACCTCAACGCCAGCCAACGTCGCGCTGTCGAACATTTTTGCGGCCCCTTGCTTGTCGTTGCTGGGGCGGGTTCCGGCAAAACGCGGGCGCTGACTTATCGAGTCGCCAATCTTATTGTGAAGCATAAAGTCGATCCAGAACATATCCTGGCTGTTACTTTTACCAATAAGGCGGCGCGGGAGATGAAAGAGCGGATTGAAAAGCTTTTTGCGGCTCAGATGGCGCAAAAGGAGACAGGGAAGTCGTTTGAGTCACTTTCAGGTGAGGAACAGACGAGGTTGCGATCGCAAGTCTACAAAACTCGCATCAAACCTTTGTGGGTAGGCACTTTTCATAGCCTTTGCGCTCGTATCCTCAGATATGATATCGAGAAATATCAAGACGAAAAAGGACGCAAGTGGAATCGCAACTTTTCCATCTTTGACGAATCCGATGTCAAAAGCCTGATTAAAGAAATTGTCACCAAACAGCTAAACCTGGACGATAAGAAATTTGACCCCAGTTCCGTCCGCTACGCCATCAGCAACGCCAAAAATCAAGGCTTATCGCCCCAAGAGTTTGAGCGAGAACAGCCGAACTTTCGCGGTAGAGTAATAGCACAAGTTTATAGCATTTACCAGGATAAACTAGCAGAAAATAACGGCCTCGATTTCGACGATCTCATCTTAGTTCCAGTCCAACTTTTTGAACAGAACGAATCTGTTCTGGGCTATTGGCATCGACGATTTCAACATATTTTGGTAGATGAATATCAGGATACTAACCGCATTCAATACGACCTGATTCGGCTCTTAGCCACTAACGGGGAAAGTCCAAAAAAATTTGATAATTGGCAAAATCGCTCTGTATTTGTCGTTGGCGATGTCGATCAAGCAATTTATTCCTTCCGAATGGCAGATTACAAGATTTTGCTGGGATTTCAGGAGGACTTTGGCGACGGATTGCCAGATGACGACACGCGGACAATGGTGAAGCTTGAGGAAAATTACCGTTCCAGAGAAAACATTCTGCAAGCGGCAAATCAGCTAATTCAAAATAACACCCAACGCATTGATAAAATTCTGCGTGCTACAAGAGGAGAAGGAGAACCGATTTACCTCCATCGTGCTGATAACGAACTCGATGAAGCTGATTTTACAGTGCAGCAACTTCGCCAACTGGAACGCCAGGAAAAAGAATTTGACTTAGGTAGTTTTGCGATTCTTTACCGCACAAATGCCCAATCTCGACCGTTTGAAGACGCCTTGCTGCGCTGGGGTATTCCCTACACAATGGTTGGCGGTTTGAAGTTCTACGATCGCAAAGAAATTAAAGATTCGCTTGCATATCTGCGGTTACTTGTCAATCCATCCGATACAGTTAGTTTGGTGCGAGTAATTAATACCCCCCGACGCGGTATAGGTAAAGCTACGGTAGATTCCCTGATTAATGCAGCCCAACAATTGGGCGTCCCCTTGTGGGAAATACTGAGCGATGAGACATCAGTAAATACATTGGCAGGACGTGCAGCCAAATCAATTAACAGCTTTGTGCAGCTGATTGGTAAATGGCAGCAACAAGTCGATCCACTCCCGGCGTCTCAAATTGTTCGGGGAATTATGGAAGATTCTGGTTACATTGATGATTTGAAAAAGCAAGGCACTGATGAAGCCCAGGATCGACTGCAAAACGTATTTGAATTGTTTAACGCCGTGGTGCAATTTGAAGAAGAAAATGATGAAGCAAGTTTGGGAATTTTCTTGGCCAATGCTTCTTTATCTTCAGATTTAGATAACTTGAAAGAAGGACAAAAAGCAGTTTCCTTGCTGACGTTGCACGCCGCCAAAGGACTGGAATTTCCGGTCGTATTTTTGGTGGGGATGGAGCAGGGATTGTTACCTCACATTCGCAGTTTGGACGATCCAGTTACATTGGAAGAGGAGCGGCGTTTGTGTTATGTTGGCATCACTCGCGCCCAGGAGAGATTGTATCTTTCTCATGCGCTGGAACGACGTTTGTGGGGTTCTCGCGAACCGGCTATTAAATCGCAGTTTCTCGAAGAATTGCCTCAAGATTTAGTGAGTAGCAAGGTAGGGGCGACGATTCGCAGCGGTGGCGCGGGTGTAGCTGGAAAGTCGCAGCGACAGAAATCTCAAGATGAAAGTGTTGGCGTTTCGCCCAATCAGAGCCAAGATTGGAAAATAGGCGATCGCATCCTTCACAAATCTTTCGGTATTGGCGAAATCACCCATATTTTGGGTTCCGGAGAAAAAATGACTGTAGCTGTTCATTTTCCCGGTGTTGGGCGAAAAATTATCGATCCAAAAATTGCCAAGCTGCAACGAGTACAGTAACCCAACTAATTTGCGTTGAGTCCCCGCATCGCTAAAAGGGCGCTACCATACGCCGCTTCTCTGTGCGTCGGTTCTAAAATAGATACTTTCAAATAACGCCTGCGAATCTTTGTCCAAGTGGGATTTTTCGCACCACCGCCAGCAGTGTAAACGCGGGTCAAGGGAGTTGCACCCAATTGTTGCAATAACTGATAACCCCGTGCTTCAATGCGAGCGATACTTTCCAGCAAACCGTGCAGAAATTCCACTGGGTTTTCGGGGCGAGGTTCCAGTCGCGGCGGCAAATTGGGATCGTTGATGGGGAAGCGATCGCCTGCTTTCAATAATGGATAATAATCAAGTAAATTTTCTTTTTCTGCATCTATCTCGTGGCTGAGATTTTCTAATTCAGGATCGGTAAAAAATTCTCGCAACACGGCACCACCAGTATTAGAAGCACCACCAACTAACCATAAATCTCCCAATCTGTGACTATAAATTCCATATCGCGCATCATCTACGCGAGTGCTACTCAAAAGTTTTATTACTAAAGTAGAACCCAACGATGTACTTGCTTCACCGGGAAATGTCGCACCGCTAGCGAGAAAGGCAGCAATACTATCAGTTGTGCCAGCACAAACTACGCAATCTCGCCTTAAACCGAGATTATTAGCTATTTCAGATGTTACTTCCGAGATAGGATTACCGGGTACGATAACTTTGGGCAATTTAATTGCTATTTCTAAATTTTCTAGCCATTTAGGATAGCAAAGTTGCTCCACATCGTAACCGAGTTTCAAAGCATTATGATAATCGCTGATTCCCAATTTTCCATGCAACAGAAATGCCAACCAATCTGCTTGATGCAAAAAATAAACTTTTCTCTTATCCCCCCCTTGATAAGGGGGGCTATGGGAGATCTTTTCTTGCCACCTTAAAAGTTTAGCTAATGAAGAAGTAGCGCTAATTACAGTATGGTTTTGTGGTGCAATTTCCCTGACTTTATCCAGCACTTCCACACCCCGTGCATCGTTATATAAAATCGGTTCATCGATTGGGTTTCCAGCGATATCGCATAGCATAACGGTGGAGGAAGTGCCGTTAATGCAAATTGCTTTTATTTCTTGTCGTAATTCTGGGTTAATTTGCTGGATAAGAGAGAATAAAGCTTGTTGCCAAAGTTGGGCTAAATTGGCTGAATTCTGAAATGGATATTGTGTTTCAGATTGGATAAGTCCTGCCGAGTTGATTACTATGGCGCGTGCGCCAGATGTGCCAAAATCGATGCCCAGGTAGAGGTTCATAAGGTAAATATATGTAATTTATCTAGACAAATGCTAGGTTTTTATAGTATAAATTATACATGACTATTCCATCAGAACTGAACGCTCTGATTGAGCGGTTAAACCAAGAGTTAGATATAATCGAGCGGGAAGCAACAGCGGGACTTAACTTAGTCAGAGTCAGGCTGGAGCGTTTTCCCAACAATTTCTTACTTATTCAGATGTTTGCGTCTTTTAATACAGCCTTATTTTTTGTAGCTACCCAAAGAAGGCAAATTGAGGCTCGTATTGAAGATCTCTCAAGAAAGGTGACTACAAATGAACAAATTCAAGAAGCAGGAGAAGATTTGGCAATAGAACTGGGTCGAGTGTTGGAAACGAAAATAATGGTAAAGGGGATTAAAGCTCGTTTGGAGAACTTACAATGACAGAACAAAAATCTGATGAAAAAGAACTGCTAGAAATTCTGGAAATGGTTAAAGCTTTTGAACAGAAAGCTAGAGAAATGTGTGAGATATCAACGGCTAATACAAAAAAATGGCGACTGAGGACGGAAGATAAACGGGATGCTGCACAGAAGTTGGAAGTTTGAGTAGTTTGAAGAAGGGCGATCGCACGGTTCTTTCGGGTCAACTATGCTCTAGGGACACGGCATAATTAAAATTTTCATCTATACCAACTTATGTATGATGCCGTGTTCCTACAAAAATGTTCATTTGGAAATCCTACTACGGAACGAATTGCGTTCATCTCCTCTCCTCACCAGTACAGGACAGATCTTTTACACGGATGGGCGGATATTAACAGATAAATTATCGGCTACTGTCGATCGCACTCCGTACTCCACCATAAGCCCGATCGCACCTCAATTTTACCGAAGCTGAAGCTAATTCGTTGACTTACTACCCAAAAGGAATTCTCCTACAGAAGTTTCTGCGTAGTAATCTGTCCCCACTGCTGCTGCAAATAAATCGGAATCTCCAAACGAAAGAGCGCAAGGAGCCAAATCCATCGCCGTTGCTACCAGATAAAATGTTTGGTACAGAATACCAACGTGCTTTAATGTTGTGGCGTAGGCGATCGCTTCATACTGCCAATTTCTTCTTTGAAAACGAGCAGCAATTGTAATTAAAACTTGCAGAGATTCCCAACTTTCTCTTACTGCGTCACCCGCTCCTTGCAAAAGGGCTTCAACTTTGCTATTTTTCTCGGCAAGCTTACAAAGTTGATGTTCCTTGGGACAGTAATGGTAAATACCCGGAGAAATATTTTCGCAATTATTTACAGTGACATAAACTTCCAATTCGTAATCTGCTCCGGCGCTTGGGTAAGGTCGGCTACTTCTTTCCCCATACTCTGTTTCTTTAATGCTTTTTACTCGCGCCGATCGATAAAGAAATTCACCTAGCTGTTTATCTGTTATTGGCTTATCTGCGTAATTTCTAATAGTTTTTCTTTCTTCCAACACTAAACTAAAAGGATAATCTGTCTCGTTGATTTTTTCAATATTAGGTTTATATAAATTTATTGTATCGATCGACATCTTTTCCTTCACAACGGAAGGAGGCTTATTTTCCAGCAAAATTCCTGAATTATCTCGATAAAAACTAATATGTCTTCCCAGTCTGCTTCTGGCGTGAAATAGAAGATCGTGAAAGCTCCATTGGGCAAGTTTTATATTTTCTTCTTCTTGGATTTTACCCCGCTCTTTCACTTCGGAAATAGCTTGGGCATTCAACAAGAGGATAAAGAACATTTGCAGGCCATTTTCTGATATATTGGGAAATTTTAGGTTAATTTCACCACAGCTTGAAGGCTTTACAAGTTCGGTAATTATTGCTGTGCTTCTCGAATCCTGTAGAATTATTTGTGCGTAAGATAAGGGAGATTCTAAAACCATTTGCTCTTTGTATTTGCGGCAATAAGCAAAACGGGACAGTACATAGCTTTGGTTTGTAGCTATCTTTTTCAGATCGAACTTATAATAGCGAGAGATAGGCACAATAGTTGCCAAAGGGCTTCCATCGGCAACAACGGTATGGCAAAGTAGAGATCGATCGCTGAATTTTTGCAAGTAGTAGTAAAGCTTGGGAAGTTCGGCTTCTCCATCAATTTTTACCACCAAGTCACTCAACTCTTCCTCCGTAGCGCCATCAGCAGCAAGTGTCTTTAGTGCAGCCAGTAAGCCGGGTGTAAGTTGCTTGAACGTTAAATTAACCAGAGGAGAACGGACATCTATTTCGTCAGGCGATCGTTCTAACAGAAAAATGTTTCTTTTTAAAGAAAGAATCAAAGATTGTGACATTTTATTTAGGATCTAAAAAAGCAATATAACCGCTATAAAACTCAGTCTCCCTTGGTTGGATTACAGGTTGTTCCGTTTGTTGTTACTGCCCTCGCTGCCAACCCTATGCTGGTATTAATGATTTCCTCGGGGGAAACAGCTTCTAGCTCAAATAAACCTTTTATTTTTGCCAATGCTTCTTCAATAGTACAAGATTGACCGCTGGCTATTTCTTTAATTTGTTTCAAGACTTCCTGCGCCTGTTCGGTGTCAACTGGCACCCTTGTCACTAATTCTCGGATTTTTTGAACGACTACTTCAGGAGGATCTGGTTGCTTATATACTTCATAAATATTTGTCTCTGTAACTTCAGGTGCTTTTTCTGGCAACGGTAGGATAAGCCTCACCGCTTCAGCACCCGGTCTTGTTTCAACTTCAATTTCAGGCGGTATAATAAATTCTAATGAATTATCAGTAGGTTCTATCTGTATTTCAAGTCCTTCTGGGATCGCAATTCCCTCTTCTTCCAAAACTCTAGTGGGGTTTTCAAGGAGACGTTGCTTAAATTCTTCGTCTGCCCAGGCTTTAGCTATGATTTTAGCCCAAAAATTTCTGCCTATCAAAGAGTTTTCTTGCGAGTTTTCGGGTTGGGGATTGTCTTGTGCAGTCATTGTTATTGGTTTTATTTACATCGTAAATTAAGCTTAGCGCGATCGTATTTATTTGTCAACTTATAGCGCTTTTTGGGCTGCGATTCAAATCGCCTTTCTTATAGCTAAAGTCCACTCATGTGGACTGAATACTAATCTGACAGTCCATTAAAACTGATAACTTGCACCATTGTTATAGCAGCCGTCAGGGCGGTTAGGGCATCCTAAAACGCCAGAACCAATTTACAGCAAGCATTTCACTTTTGACTTTTGACTTTTGCTATATTAACCCAAAACCCGCCAGGGACTCAAGTCCCTGGCTAATAGCGAAAGTCCTCTAAAGAGGACTGGAAGAGAATTTCAGTCCTCTTTAGAGGACTTTCGCTATGAGACGGGGGTTTGAACCCCCGGCGGATGTGGGCGACACCACTGAAATACTCTTGCAAAGATCGCGATCTTCACTGACATTAGCGTTAGTCTTTAGATAGTCATGCAACAAATTGCAACCGCGATCGAGTAGATTATCTAAATCCAAATCCCGCAGAATCTTCCAATTCCATATAATAATAGTTTTGTCATCGCTAGCCGAGACAAGCCTCTGTCCGTCGGGACTGAAATTGACTGCATTGACCTTCGCATTATGCCCTTGGAGAGTTTGAAACAATGTGCCATCCTTGCGCCAGATTTTGATAGTTTTGTCATCGCTGCCCGAAACAAGCATCTGACCGTCAGGACTGAAACTAACGCTAGCAATCGCTGCATTATGCCCTTGGAAAGTGTGAATTAATTTGCCATCCTTACCCCAGAGTTTGATAGTTTTGTCCACACTTCCCGAAGCAATTGTCTGACCGTCTGGGCTAAAACTAATGCTAGTAACCCGATCGCTGTGTCCCCGAATTGTTGCCAATTCCTTGCCATCAAGTTGCCAAAGTTTAACGGTGTTATCATCACCAGCCGAAGCAATTATTTGGTTATTCCGACTGAAACTGACGCAACAGACCGGACGAGTATGACCGTTAAATGTTTTAGGCCAAACACTATTCTTGCGCCAAAGTTTGATGGTATTGTCATTACTTGCCGAAGCAAGCATCTGACCGTCGGGGCTGAAACTAACCGTATTAATTTGTTCTTTATGACCTGCTAATATTTTGACTTGTTTGCCATTTAGCTGTAAAAGCTTGATAGTATGATTATCGCCACCCAAAGCTAGAGTTTTACCATCGGGACTGAAACTGACGAAACCGGAAACTCCTTGAATATTTTGGATTAATGTGCCGTTAAGTCGCCAAATTTTAATGAGCTTGTCGTCATTACTAGCTGAGGCGATCGTCTTACCATCTGGACTGAAAATTACATCATCAACGCTATTTACTTGGATAGTTTGAAATGACGTGCTGTCAAGTTGCCATATTCTCACAGTGGTATCGGTACTCGCGGAAGCAATTGTCTTGCCATCGCGTTTGAAACTGATACCTACAAGGCTTCCTTTGTGTCCTTGGAGAGTATGAAGCAAGATGCCGTCGTTAACTCTCCAGATTTTCAATGTACTGTCTTCACCAGCTGAGGCAAGCGTCTTACCGTCAGGACTAAAACGAATCCTATAGACTTTGTTGCTGTTTGCTGGAATGGTTTTGAGCAGCTTACCGTCCTTGTTCCAGAATTTGATTGTGTCGTCGTCACTGGCTGAGGCTAGAATCTGACCGTCTGGGCTGAAACTGAGGTTTGCGAGCCACTTATTGTGTGCTTTAAAAGTTTTGATTTCTTTACCATCTTTGCTGCTCCACAGCTTAATAATACCGTCAAGGCTAGCTGAGGCTAGAGTCTTACCGTCGGGGCTAAAACTGAGTCCAGTAACCCTGTCATCATGTTTGCCTAATGTTTTAAGAAGTGTGCCGTCTTTGCGCCACAGCTTCACGGTTTTGTCTTTACTGGCTGAGGCTAAAGTCTCACCATTAGGGCTGTAAATAACGTTAAAAATCCACCCTTTATGCGCTAGGAAGGTTTTGATTTCCTTACCGTCTTTGTACCGCCACAGCTTAATAATACCTTTTCCGTCAGCTGAAGCTAGAGTCTCACCGTTAGGGCTAAAACTAATGCTAGTCACCCGATCGTTGTGTCCTGAAAGAGTGCGAATTTCCTGTCCGTTGCGCCGCCAAAGTTTTATAGTTTTGTCAGCGCTGGCGGTGGCGATCGTTTCATCGTCGGGACTGAAACTAACGGCATTTACCCAATCGCTATGTCCTTGCAAACGGTTCACTTCTCGAACGTCCGAGACGATCGCGTGCCGTAATGTTTCTTCAGTTTGATGCAAAAGATTATCCGATACTTTTGTTGCCAGTAATTGTTTACCTGCTTTGACGCTGTTTGTTAATGCCCCCAGCCGATCGTGAGACAGCAAAAGTGCTTCCGATGCTGCATTCAGCGCTTCAATCTTGGCAATTTCCGATCGATTTTTTTCCCTTTGTGCTTGCTGCGCGAATATCAGTGCCGAAACTGTTGAAATTGACAGTAAAACTACTGCTGCCGTCGAACCTACTAGCGCACGTTTCAGAAAACGATTTAACTTCCGATCGCTAATCCGACGCTGCTTTCTCTCTTCTTCTAATTCTGCAATTAATGCAGCGCCTTTTTGTTGGCGGATAAAAGCAACTAAATAATCGTGAACAAGTTGATAGCGATCGGCTGGTGTTTCTGGCAGCAAAAATACTAATCGCGATTTCACAAAAATTTCCAGCACCAAATCTAATTTGTCGGCTTCTGCTGCTAAATCGACTGCTAACTGAGTGCGGGTTTTTAGGGGGCGAGTGTTGTTTTCATCTGTGAGCAAGTATAAAACCAATTGGGCAGCGCGTTCGTTTTCTGGCCCGCAATCTTTAACTACTTCTTCTAAATACCGCTCGACCAGTTTTTTCTTTGGCCCGCGTTGCCTGTATTGAGCCAGCGTGGTGATATTTTCGGTTTGCAGTTGTGCGCCTACAACTTGCAATTCGATCGGGCGCACTTCTCCAAAATCTCCCGCCAGATCCCGCACTAATTCATCAATAAAATCTGGCTGTAAGTAAAACTTGGATCGTCCGGTCAAATTTTGAATAACTAATTTTGCATCTTTGGCTGAAAAATTACCTAAGTAATAAAGAATATTCTTATCCAAAATATTATTGTTAATCGGCTGCAAACTCGTGATGCGCTGGAACTCTAACAAGTAATGCAGATAATCCTCTCGCAGCGACAGAATAACTTTTACAAAGGGAATCTCTAGGCAATCGCGCAGAAGATCGTAAAAGAAACGCCGCTCGATCGAGTCGGTGCAAACAAAGAAAAATTCCTCAAACTGGTCAAAAATTAGCACCGTCAGCAAGTTTTGTTCGGCATTCTTTCGCAACTGTTCGAGTATAGATGCCGTCGAATCGATGCCATCGCTGGCGAATTTACCCGTCTCTACAAGTGCCTCTGCAAGACGTTTTCCCAGTTCCTTAATCCGATCGGTATAGACTTGCTGCAAAACAGGCAGTACATTACGGCTACCAATAATTTTTTGTTTTAATTTCGGTACTAATCCAGCCTGCAAAATTGAACTTTTGCCAACACCTGACTGTCCGTGAATTACCGTTAGTTTGTGGTCATCGCGACTCATTCTCTCGACTAAGCGATTGATATCTTGCTGCCTTTCAGAAGCAAAAATTTGTTGGGTTTCCTGTTCGACATAAGGTAAGGCAGGATTAGTTATTTGTTGTTTTGGCTGCAATCTACCAGCACCGATGAAAGCTCGAAAACCGTACTGCTGCTCGATCGCATATTGCTCCTGCTTAAACTGAAATGCAGTTATATATTGACATTGTTGAAAGTAAGCATTTCGCAACTCGCATACAATTGAAATATAAAGCTCTGGATCGTACTGAGGTTTAGTTTCCGTCCTGGCAGTTTCCAAGGTTTCGATCGCCTCATCTACCCCACCTAAATGCAGTTGCGCTCTGGCTAACGCAAACAAATACCAACCTTTATGAAATGAGCGTTCCCAATCTAAAATGGTGTGGCGATCGGATGAACCAGAAGTCGATGCAATTTCTTCACCATTTGCTAAAATCTCCAACGCTTCTCGAGCGTATTCCTGCGCTTGTACCCAACCCGATTTAGCCAACGCCACTTCAGCAAGAAAGCCATAAACTCGCGCCAATCTAAACAAATCGGAATAGGTTTGATGGAGAGCTAACGCTTTTTTAGCAACAACTTCTAACTCATCCCACTGTTGAAGTCTTTGCAGGACATCTCCCAAAGGATTGATAAATTTGGCGACCAAATCAGGCCGATTAGCTCGCTCGAAAGCTTCAACGCATTGCTGCAAATAATCTTTCGATCGATCGAAAGCTAGCCCCTGCTCGGCTGGATGCCGCATACCGTAAGTGCGCCACCACAATGACAGACTATGCAGCACGCACCCTCGCCGTTCCAGGTTATCGCTAGTCTGCCAAAGTGCTAAACTATTCTCGTAATTTTGCCGAGACTGCACTGTTAAATTATTAACATCTCGACCCAAAACAAATTCCAAACTGGCTTCTAGTTCTGGATCTAAACTCACACCGCGATTTTGCAGTTCTTTCTGTGCCGATCCCAGTTCGATGCGACGTGGAGAACCAATTTCCAAATTGAGAGCGGCATTGTCTAGAAATATGCCCGCACCGGCATCTAAAACTTTAGCAAATACTTCATCCGTAGTTTGCTTGATGAAATAAATTAACTCATCATTTGCCATCTCAAATTCGATGGGAGCGGCTGCCCAACTCTCAAAATCCGGTGCTGTTCGGATCAGCTTTTGCAGTACCTCATCTGTCACCCACAACACCACCGGAAACGATAAATTTTCGCCAAATTCCTCCCGCATTTGGTTGGTGCAAATTAGTAGGGCATCAAGAGATATCGCTAACTCCAAACCAGAAATAACAATCGCTTGCTGAGGCGATTTTTTCGAGTCTTCCCGAATAGCTGTATAAAGGTTTTTTGCAGACGGCTCGATGACTAATTCTCTCAACTCGATCGGGCATAATTCGCGCAACTGTTGCATCAAGCGCTGCCTTAAATTTGTATAGTTGCAGCGTGCCAAAATCAGCGAAAACTGCCCTTGAGAAAACTCTATTGCCCGCACCAGAGTTCTCAAGGATTCATCGTTTTTTACATTTTCTGGGTAAAAAGTCATCATGACTGCAATTGTTTTGCCTCTGCCAAAATTGGATTGATACTAAACCATCCTCCCTCTTCATCCTGATATTCAAATACAAACATACTGCGTAAGAGGGTTTGGTATTCGTCTTCACCTTTTACTATTTGCTGTTTTGCTACCTGGAAGAGCAATTCCCACTCTCGATCGCTAACGGCTCGAATTAACGCATCCCGCTGTCTCCTAATTACATCTTCCAAACACTTGCGCGAAAGAGGGGGATCTTCTTTTTGGAGACAGCTATGAAGCAGCACCAACAAGTTTCGCACGTGACCGCCACTAACTAAGCACAAACGGTCTAAGGTTTCCAGAGAATCAAACACTTCTGAAATGAGTGTCAGTCGCTGTTGCGGTTCTACATCCGGGAAAGCTCTTGCTAACACCATTTGTCGCATCAGTTCCATACCCTCATCATACACGCTCCCGGAGCGCGATCGCACCCGCACCATCGGCAATAATTTCGGTTCCACCCCAAAACGATTATTCAGCATTCCTTGATCGTTGGAGAAAGTTAGCACTAAAGGAATAGTGTAAACCAAATGGCACTTCAGTTGTTTCAGTTGTTCTCCTCGGTCTACAAACAGATACTCTGGCTGCGATCGACCCGATGGTTTCGCCGAGATACTCATGCGATCGAGATTATCGATAATTACTACCAGTCCTTGTTTGTTTTGCAGCTTCAATTCTTTAATTGCAGGTTCCAGTAATTCTTTATTAATTACTTCTAAAAGCGTATCTGTACGCGGCTCTAAATATTGCCTCAACTGAGAGCGAAGATCCGGACTGTTTTTAGTTTTAGCTGTAATTTCGCCAATACCGAAACCTACAGAAAACTCTCCCGATGTGCTAGCCTTGAGATTGCCAACTCCCGGCACCGAAGCTTTACCTGAAAGTTCGATTTCTGTTTGCAAAACTTTGGCCGCACCTTGCAGTAAAGCTTTGAAACCTCGCGGTTGCAGAACGATTTTTGCTTGCTCCAAACTTTCGCTAACTTGGCGAGCAATAGCAAGCAAAATATCTGTTACGTCAAGATCGGCCATTACCAAATCTTGGCTAGATTCAAAATACACAACATGAAATTTCTGTTGCTCTAACTCATTTTTCAAGCGCAATAGTTCCGTGGATTTACCACAGCCGATGTGTCCTGTAAACAGCTGGCAAGTTGGCTCATCTGGAGAAAGGCGGGCGATCGTTCGTCCCAATTCTTCAATAATTTTGCCACCGCGTACTGCGGAAAAATCGATATAATATTTCCGATCCTGGGCATTCCCCACGTTTAGGGTCTTGCTGGGGTTGTATACCTGGTAAAATTTCGACAAATCCAGTGCCATCGCTCACCTCACAACGGGTCTTATACTATCTTATATTTCAGATTGAAAATTTAGAAGTTCGGCATAAGAGTCTATTTACAGTTAAACAAGTGTTTTATAGCAGCGCTTCACCCATTATAGGTATTTTGGCAATAATATCTTCCATGCACTGCCCTCAGACTGAAGTCTGCCTAAGCTGTTGAGCATTTAAACTGGGTATTTTAGAGGCTGAACCCCTTTACTGGCTTAGATCGCCTCAGAAATTTAAATGCTTAACAGCTTACGCAGACTTAAGAGGCTATTGTTGGTTGGAGTATGTTAACTTAACCATAGCCTACTTTTATTCACCCATCAACTCTCTAAAAGCTGGCCGATCGCGAATTGAATCGAAACTCTTGTCAGTTTTGGCACAATCTTTTAATTTACCGGCGTCAATTTTGACTGCTTGTTTCAAATCTTCAATTGCCAAATCTACCTTGCCTTGTTCGGCGTAACAACCAGCTTTATTATACCAAGCATAAAAGTATCTAGGATCGATCTTAATCGCTTTCTCGCAAGATGCGATCGCATCATCATATCGCTTCAAATATCCTAACGCCACACCTCTGTCGGTCCAAATACTAGCGTCATAAGGTTGTATTTCAATCGCCTTGTCATAGGCAGAAAGTGCTTCTTCGTAACGTTCTAAATTATTTAGCATTTTCCCTAATTTGCCCCAAGCTAGATGGAAGTCTGGTTTAATTTCTACCGCTTTTTGATAAGATGCGATCGCATCTTCATATCGCTGCAAAACTTCTAGCACAATACCTCGATCGTGCCAAGCTTCCCAATAGTCAGATTTGATTTCAATGGCTTTATCGTAAGCTGCGATCGCATCTTCATACCGCTGTAATTGCAGTAGGGCATAACCTCGCATATACCAAGCTTCATGGAAATCTGACTTGACTCGAATAGCTTGGTCAAAAGCTGCGATCGCTTCTTCATATTTTCGCCCTTTTATGTTTCCATTACCTCGTTCATACCAAACCTCATGCGGTTTTCGCGTTACTTGACGTACCGCGAAAGCGATCGCAATTGCTACTACTAGCAAAACCTTTGCCCATTCGTTGAATAAAACATATCCTAGTCCCACCATTCCCAATGGAATCCCAACCATTTGGCTAATGTAAAAAGCGGCATCTCCCAACAAACGATTCAGCGGTTCCACGAACCAAAGCAGGATGAAGAGGATAACAATTCCATATTGACCGAACTTTCGCGATCGCTCTTGAATTTCTGGAGGTAACCACGGGTCAATAATACCATAACCATCAAGACCTGGAATAGGCAGCAAATTGAGTATAACTACATATATTTCCAGGTAAGTTAGAAATGCTAAAGCTGGCCATATCCACCTATATTCACCTAATGGCAATGGCGAACCAAACCGAAAAGTTATTGTCAATAAAACCGCGACCAGAATACTCGCAAATGGCCCTGCTGCTGAAACCGCACTTTTCCACCAACGACTGCGTAGTCTTCGCTGGTCGATATAAACTGCCGCACCCGGTAAGGGAATTCCACCTAAAAGCAGAAAGATCAACGGCAGAACCAAACTCAAATTGAAATCGGTATATTTGAGTGGGTTTAAGGTGAGATACCCCTTGTCTTTTACAGAAGTATCTCCTCCCCAATAGGCAACGATCGCGTGACCGAATTCGTGGAGACAAACTGAGAAAAGCCAGCCGACGCAAACGAAGATAGCAACTTGAATCATTATTTTTTACCTTAATAAGAAGTTATGGCTTGTAGAAACTTGGTTTCTTTAGCTTGAGATCTTGCACGGCTGGGAGGTAGAACCTCCGGGAATTCGCGATCGGGTTCAACCTGGTCACGAGAACAAGGTTGCAGAAACCCGGTTTCTCGAAGAAACCGGGTTTCTTTGGTTTTAAACCAAACAGCGTTCGATCGTTGCTACCACAGACTCTGCCAGCGCAGTCAAATCGTAACCGCCTTCCAAACCAAACAAAATTTTCCGAGTTAATTGCAAACAATAATCCGTAAACAAGCCAAAATCTGGCGGTAGCAATTCAATACTCGCTAACGGATCGGCAGCATTTGCATCGTATCCAGCGCTGACAATCAAAACATCTGGTTTAAATCTCGATAAAAACGGCATCACTTGGGATTCAAATTCTATGCGATACTCAGCCACAGTGCTACCCCGTATCATCGGAATATTCAGTACGTTTTTGTACTCTCCCCTTTCGTCAGCATATCCCGTTCCCGGATAGCAAGGCGACTGATGCAATGAACAATATCCAATTTGGGGATGATTTTCTACAATATCTTGCGTGCCATTGCCGTGATGCACATCCCAATCTAGGATAGCAACCCGATCGATCCCAGGTTGTTCCAAAGCGTAGTAAGCGGCGATCGCAGCATTGGAAAATAAACAAAAACCCATGCCGCGATCGCGTTCCGCGTGATGTCCCGGCGGACGTGCCAGCACAAAAGCTGGGTTTGAGGTAGCTAGAACGCGATCGACCCCATCCAACCAAGCACTCACCGCCAGCAATGCGATATCGTAACTACTCTTAGAAATCGGCGTATCCCCATCCAGATATCCGCCGCCATTTTCCGCTATTCGCTGCACTCTCTCAATGTGTTCTTGCGAGTGAACCTTTTGCAGGATAGGCATCACAGACCTTTTCTCTACCGGCGTCGGCACCTGCCACTCCAGCTTGTCAGCATAGTGTGCCGCCTGCAAAGCTTTTACAATTGCAGTTAAGCGTTGTGGACGTTCTGGGTGATATAAGCCAGTATCGTGCAACAGGAACTCGTCAGAGTAAATTACGGGTAGCATAGTCCGAACCTGGTAGACAAAAACTTAGGCATTGGGGATTTTTTCCACCATAGCAGCAAGTAGAGACCGCTGATTCGGGAGTAGGAACGCGAGTATCCCAATGCAGGAAAAAATACCCACCAATCAAGTAAGTTGGGTTTCTTTCATCAACCAAACCTACTTGATTGAGACTTTTTATGAGAAATAGCAAATCTAATTGCTAGCTGATCACCGTCATCGTTAAAGGTGCTAGATTCCAGACCGACTGAGACTCCTGTTTTCCACAAGCCAAGAACGACAAAATGTGATACAATTTTAATGATATTTGACAATAGTTTAAAGTCAGGGTCGCTAATTTCTCAGTTATCTGCACTATAGCGACTTAAATCTCTCATTTTTGGAGTTTTTCACTGTATGACCATTTCCCAGGAGCGGATTATCCCCACGGATTTAGGGGACGAAATGTCCCGGTCTTACCTAGAATACGCGATGAGCGTAATTGTAGGTCGGGCACTCCCAGATGCCAGGGATGGTCTGAAACCTGTGCATCGTCGCATCCTTTATGCGATGCACGAATTGGGACTGATGCCCGATCGCCCTTTTAGGAAATGCGCCCGTGTAGTAGGGGAAGTGTTGGGTAAATATCACCCCCACGGTGACACGGCGGTGTACGACGCCTTGGTGCGGATGGCGCAGGATTTTTCCATGCGATCGCCCCTGATCAACGGCCACGGTAACTTCGGTTCCGTTGACAACGACCCACCAGCGGCAATGCGTTACACCGAATGCCGCCTGCAATCCCTCACCAGCGAAGCGATGCTGCGGGATATCGAGGCAGAAACTGTTAATTTTGGCGATAACTTCGACGGTTCCCAGCAAGAACCCCTAGTATTACCAGCAAGAGTTCCCCAGCTATTGCTCAACGGCTCATCCGGTATTGCCGTAGGCATGGCAACCAACATCCCGCCCCACAATCTGGGCGAACTGATTGACGGCTTGGTGGCGCTGATCCACGACCCAGAACTTACCGATATCCAATTGATGCGGTATATACCGGGCCCAGACTTTCCCACAGGCGGGCAAATATTGGGAACATCTGGAATCAAAGAAGCCTACACCACCGGACGCGGTTCCATCACCATGAGGGGTGTAGCCAGAATTGAAACGATCGAGCATCGAGGTCGTCCAGATCGGGAAGCGATTATTATTACCGAGTTGCCTTACCAAACCAATAAGGCGGCTTTGATTGAAAAAATCGCCGAAATGGTCAACGACAAGCGGTTAGAAGGAATTGCCGATATCCGGGATGAGAGCGATCGCGACGGAATGCGAATCGTCATCGAACTAAAGCGAGATGCTTATCCCCGCGTCGTTCTCAACAACCTCTACAAACAAACGCCCTTGCAGGCAAACTTTGGGGCAAATATGCTCGCCCTAGTCAATAGCGAGCCCCAATTGCTGAGTCTCAAGAAATTCCTCAGCGTCTTCCTCGATTTCCGCATTGAATGCGTCACCCGTCGCACTCAGTACGAACTGCGGAAAGCAGAAGAGAGAGACCACCTGCTGCAAGGGTTACTGATTGCTTTATCAAACCTCGATCGCATCATCGAACTGATCCGCCACGCGGCTGACGCCCCCACAGCCCGTCTGGAAATGATCGAAAGCTATGGACTTTCCGAGGCGCAAGCAGATGCAATTCTGCAAATGCAATTGCGGCGATTGACAGCTTTAGAAGCTGAGAAAATCCGGCAGGAACACGACGCATTACAAGTGCAAATTGTCGATTTAAAAGACATTTTGGCACGGCGCGAGCGGATTCTGGAAATCATTGAAACCGAAGCGACTCAGCTAAAAACCACCTTTGCCACCCCCAGGCGGACGGCGATCGAACACGCAGAAGGTGAAATCGAAGACACCGATTTGATCGCCAACGAAAAAGCGCTGATTTTGCTAACCGAACAGGGTTACATTAAGCGGATGCCGATCAACACCTTTGAAGCCCAAAGTCGGGGAACTCGCGGCAAATCGGCTAACCGCATGAAAGAAGATGACGGCGTAAAACACTTTTTAACTTGTTGCGACCACGACAGCGTGCTGTTTTTTAGCGATCGCGGCGTCGTCTACTGCCTGAGAGCCTATCAAATTCCTACGGCATCTCGCACCGCACGCGGCGTGCCGATCGTCCAAATGCTGCCAATTCCGCGAGATGAGAAAATCACCTCGATCGTACCAGTCGCAGAATTTACCAGCGATGAATACCTAGTAATGCTAACCAGCGGCGGTTATATCAAAAAAACAGAACTGGCAGCTTTTAGCAATATTAGAGCCAATGGATTAATCGCCATTTCCCTGGAAGAAGGAGATCAGCTGCGATGGGTGCGACGCGCTCGTGCAGAAGATAGCATTATCATTGGGTCGCGTCTGGGTATGGCAATTCACTTTAGATCCAACCACGATCAATTGCGTTCTTTGGGTAGAGCCACGCGAGGCGTCAGATCGATGTCTCTCAGGGAAGGCGATCAACTCATTAGCATGGACGTTTTGCCGGGATCGGTGATTGCCAACATAGAAGACAATCCAGATTCGGCTCCAGATTCCAGTGAGGAATTGCAGATTGAAGATTTGGAATTGCAAATTGAAGAAGACAAAGAAGACAAAGTTGAATCTGAAATCACCAATCTCAAACCGGAAATGAATGGCCCTTGGGCGCTGGTAATTACCACAGGAGGATACGGCAAGCGGGTGCCAGTGTCTCAGTTCCGCCTCCAAAATCGGGCGGGTATGGGTTTACTCGCTACCAAGTTCCGCAAAACCTCCGATCGACTGGCTGCACTGCACATTGTCAATCAAGATGATGAATTTATGATCGTCACCAGCCGAGGCATTATCATCCGTCAGACTGTGAATGCGATTTCACCGCAATCGCGCATGGCAACGGGAGTGCGCGTGCAGCGTTTGGATGAAGATGATGCGATCGCAGCCGTCGCCCTAGTCCCCCCCACCAACGGCGAAGAAGGAGGAGAAGTAGGAGAAGAAGAAGAATAACTAAGTTCATCGTTCATTAGACATCTCCTTTCATAGAATGTAGAGACGTTGCATGCAACGTCTCTACAAGGGTTCAAGGGTTAGCACCTTTAATTTCTGGAGATGTCGAATGAACAATGAACACCCACAAAACCTACTTTTTAGAACGAGCGCGAATGAACAATGGCAACAAATCAGAGCAAAATACCCAGGAACAGTCCATTATTAAAAAAAATAACTAAAATCAAAGAACACTGGTTTTTGGCAAAGAATATAATGCTAAAAGTAATTGTTAAATGAATGAATATTAAAATCAATTTACGCTTAAGTTTCTCCCTGCTAGGCGGCATCTTAATGGGAATCACAACCGCACCATTAAACCTTTGGCCCCTCGCATGGATTGCCTTAATTCCCTTATGGATTGCAGTAGTTACAAATCAAAAATCAAAAAAAATCTTTCCTCCTTTCTCCTTAATACTTCATCCTTTATTATGGGGAATTGGTTATCATGGCGTAGCAGGGTTTTGGATTACCGGAATTCACCCAATGGACTGGCTAGGAGTTCCCTGGTGGCCGAGTTTATTAATTACCATCTTCTGCTGGACATTCATCACCCTTTGGGGATCTGCATTAGTCACCCTTTGGGGAATAGGCACGAAAGCAATTTTTGATTTAATCCAAAATCCAAAATCCAAAATCCAAAATAGTTTAGTTCGCGTTCTCATTGGCACAGCTTTGTGGTGCGGTTTAGAAGGTTTGTGGAGTTCCGGTTCCCTGTGGTGGACTTCCCTCTCCTACACTCAAAGTCCTCACAATCTAGCCATTTTACACCTCGGTCAAATTTCCGGCCCCAGCACCGTCACAGCTGCAATTGTAGCTGTAAATGGCATAATTGCTGAATTGGTCATTAGTCATTGGTCATTAGTCATTGGGAAAGAACAAAGAATTTTTCATAACCGACTTTTGAGCAAGTTGCTTATCCCAGCTAGCATCTTAGCAGGTTTACACCTTATAGGTTTTGCACTGTATAATCGTCCTCTAAATCAGCCACCAGAAACAGCATTAAAAGTCGGCATAATTCAGGGCAATATTCCCAACAAAATCAAATTCAATTCAGCCGGGTGGTATCGCGCCATTGAAGGCTACACCACAGGTTATCGCACCTTAGCTGACCAAGGAGTTGATGCAGTTTTAATACCAGAAACCGCTTTGCCTTTCGTGTGGACAGATCCAAATCAGATTCCGCGTTCCTTCTACTCAGCAGTTCTGGAAAAAGGCGTAGTTGCTTGGGTAGGAGGTTTTGGACAGCAAGGTCGCCATCTTACAAATAGCTTGTTTACCGTCACCGGCACCGGCAAGATTTTCAGCCGCTACGATAAAGTAAAGTTAGTACCTTTAGGCGAGTACATTCCCTTTGAGCAATATTTGGGAAGCCTGATTGACAAGCTTTCCCCTTTGGACGCCCATTTAGTTCGGGGTAAACCAACTCAAGTGTTTGAAACGCCCTTTGGTCGCGCTATGGTCGGGATATGCTACGATTCTGCCTTTTCTAAGCTTTTCCAGCGTCAAGCGGCAAAGGGCGGCGAATTTATCCTCAGCGCTTCTAATGACGCCCATTACAAGCCATCTATGGCTGCCCAGCATCACGCCCAGGATATCATGAGAGCGATCGAAACCGGACGTTGGGCCGTAAGAGCTACAAATACAGGCTATTCTGCCATTATCGATCCTCACGGCAGAACCCAATGGTTATCCAGAATTAACACTTATGAGCTACAAGCGGCAACAATTTATCGTCAGCAGAGTCAGACTTTATATGTCCGTTGGGGAGATTGGTTAACACCCCTTTTATTACTACTAGCCGCTCTTACTCCGGCAGTAGAATATCATCTTCAAAAGATGAATAATAATTGATAATTGCTCCCCCTCTTCCCTCTTCCCCTCTTCCCTCTTCCCTCTTCCCTCTTCCCTAGCCCATTTCTTTTGACTTTTGACTTTTGACTTTTGACTTTTGACTTCCCTAACCCCTAGCCCCTCTTTATGACCCTTCCTATCACCACCTTTTTCGACGAAAACTACTATCGCCTTTATAACCCCGATGTTTATGGGGCGATTCTCAAAGGACAAATTAGCAGCGGCTACGATCATTTTATTCAGTCTGGTGCTAGAGAGGGTCGAAATCCCAGTCAGATATTCAATACCAACTATTACCTAAGCCAATACCCAGATATAGCATCCGCTGTAGCCAATGGTAGCCTTAAGAGTGCCTATAACCATTTCATTGAGTACGGCGCAAGGGAAGGACGCAACCCCATTCTTCAATTTAACAGCAATGATTACCTCAGCCGATATCCAGATATAGCAACAGCTGTAAACAATGGCACTTTTCGTAGTGGCTACGACCATTTTATTCAGTACGGCACCAAAGAAGGACGCGACCCCAGCCCCCTATTCAATACCAGCCTTTACCTCAACCAAAATCCAGATGTAGCGGGCGCTGTAAACACAGGAGCAATTTCTGCCTTTGAACACTATATAGTGTACGGTCAGGATGAAGATAGACCAGGTGTATTAACTAATAGTTTCAATATCCAGTTTGACTACAGTTTTGATACCAACAGATTCTTTACTGACCAGACACGAAAAGCTGTTTTAGAAGCGGCAGCAGGAGTCTGGGAATCCTACATCCAAAACGAGTTTAAAGATGTCCCGGCTGGTATCCAGTTTAGTATAGCAAACCCTCAAACAGGAGGATTTCAGGAAGTTACTTTAACTTCTGATATTGACGATTTGCGAATTTACCTTGGGGCAGCCCCTACTCCATTTGGGGATGCTACTGACGCTCTAGCAGCATCATTAGTCGAGGGTGCTGATACAGAGGGAAGTATCTACAATAACAGGTTAAATGGCTCTAAATTTCAACCTTTTGTAGGTACTCTCTCATTTAATTCAACAACAAACTGGTTCTTCGATCCCACACCCAATACATCTAACGATATTCCCAGCGGAAGTACTGATTTTTTCAGCGTTGCTTTGCATGAAATAGGACATATTTTGGGAATTGGCCCTTCAACCATTTTTCAAACATTAGGTGCTGGAGCTTCATTTAATGGCCCTAATGCCAGGGCTGTGAATGGAGGCCAGCCCATTCCTCTAGAAGAGGACTTAGGTCATGTAAGAAATGGCGTTTTAAGCGATGGTCAGCCAGTGCTTATGGACCCAACTTACCCCAATACTCGGATTTCACCAACACGGATCGATCTGGCACTTTTAGCAGATATTGGCTACCGAATTCCTAACTTGCAACCTCAAGGTTCAACGCCACCTATATCCACTTCCGGTGATGATACAATTTTTGGCACGGTTGTATCTGATGTCATCAACGGTAATGCTGGCAACGACTACCTACTGGGAAATGCGGGAAACGATTTACTTAGGGGTGGTGCTAATAATGACATCCTTTCTGGGGAAGATGGTAATGATATTCTGTTTGGCGACAAAGGTAACGATCAACTAACAGGAGGTTCTGGCGACGATCTGCTAATAGGTGGCCCTGGCGATGACGACCTTTTTGGTGGTGATGGTCGGGATAGATTTATCTTTGATGCTGGTAAAGATCGCTTTGGCGATTTTAGGGTAGCTGATGACATCGTACAAGTTGCCGCTGGACTTGGTTTTACTAGCGGTGCTGGTGTTTTCGGCGCAATCAGTAGCAGCGGCACAAGCGATGGAGGCGGCTTTTTCTCTATAGTAACGGTTAGCGCAGAAAACACCATTACTATCTTTCATAATGCTGCCCTGACCGCCGCGAATTTCACTGTAGTTTGATAGGAATTTTAGATTGAAGGTTTCTTCAAGACAAAGAAACCGGGTTTCTGTTGCTTCACTTCATCCAACATTTTTGTCCTCTATTGGGTGCTGACCGTAAAAAGGTAGCGCTTCCGACCAATGGGGACGCAATCCATTTTGCCAGTCCAAATAGGCGAGTTGTAACACGCTGGAAACAGATGCACCCAATTTATCTGATGCTTGCACCAACTGATAGGAATTAGGCCAATTTTCCAGAGTTTGTTGCCATTTTTCCGGTTTCATCACCGTGTCTGGCAATAGCTGAGTTAAACCAGAACCAGTTGAGGATACCTGATAGATAGCGACGAATATTTCACCGCGATGGGCAGGTAATTGAATTGCGATCGCTTGTCCAGAATTTTTTGCCAATTCCTCTTGACAAACCGCTGCTAATGTGGATACAGCAAACAAGGGAATATCCATCTGTTGGGCTAGGGTACGGGCAGTAACGACACCAATGCGAGTGCCCGTGAAGCCGCCTGGGCCTTTCGCTACGGCAATAAAGGCCAAGTCAGCCCAAGTCTGAGGCTTGATAAACTCGGCTAAGTACTGGTGTAAGTGGGTTGATAAATCGTGCCCCAAGTCCCAGGTTTGGCAGCGGGAGTCATCTGTAAAATCACTCAGGGCTATACCTAATTCTGGGGTGGTAGTGTGTAGAGCAAGGCCGTATTTCCCAGGATCTAACAAGTTTGGCATCAGTTTACCCATCAAATAATAGTTTTTATCTCCTAATTATTACTTAATTCTTTTAGGTTATGAGTGATATCGTCAAATTGTCTGTTGTCATCGTTGGTTAAATTTTTACCACAGATGAAGACAGATGAACACAGATGAACACAGATAAGAATAAGAACACGCATTTTTTAGATGAACGATGTTTAAGGACACGATCTAACCAGGTAATTTAAAATTATAGTCAAGTTTGCTAGTTTTAAAGCACTATTTTTGTGTGTAAAGTAGTGGTTGCGATCGCAGGTGTATCTACAGTTAAGTTTTTTACAATTTCCGCTTAATCCTGTTGGGGCACGTTCTGAATGTGCCCCTCAATTTTGTCGGCACTTTTCTCAAGTTGGCACCAACTCACCTGGACGCAATCTCACCCACTTGCCCGTCTCTTGCTTAAAGCTATTACAGCCGACAACATCCCACTCCATCTCAATATAATCTTCACGGGTACGAATGTTGACGTTAATGCTCGGTTCGTTAGCTTCAAAATCGGGCGTTTCCGTCAGGTGAGGCACCTGATGCTGAGTTTCTACTGCATTGTAGGTGGTGCAGCGGTCTACATAATGGCAGTTAATGCAAATACACATAGCTTTTTCTCCAGAGGCTTTTCTGTTAATCTAGCTTAGGCAAGAGAGCAATTTGTTGGTCGCTTGGTTGATTTTTGTTGCAACTTGTGTAAAAGAATTGAATGAACCACGAAGACACAAAGGACGCGAAGGAAGAAAATAAGAAAGATTCTATCCTATCTCCGGAAAGTTGGCCGTTTGACTTGGAATGGTTGCCTGTGCCTGCTTATATGGTAGGCGGTGCGGTGCGAGATGCTCTACTCTTAAGACGGCGGGAGTATCTGGATTTGGATTTTGTGGTGCCAATTGGTGCAGTAGAGACAGCTAGTACGATCGCATATCACTACAAAGCTGGGTTTGTTGTACTCGATCCTCAACGAAAGATTGCCAGAGTGGTATTCAAAGATGCAACCGCTGATTTTGCCGAACAGGAAGGCGATAGTCTCCAAACAGATTTGCATCGGCGCGATTTTACTGTGAATGCGATCGCTTACAATCCCCGCACAGCCGAATTCATAGATCCCCTACAAGGCACTTCTGACCTACAGCAGGGCATCATGCGTATGGTATCGCCTGCAAATCTCGAAGACGACCCCTTGCGGCTATTACGAGCTTACCGTCAAGCTGGTCAATTGGGTTTTGTTATTGAGGAGGAAACTCGATCGGCAATTCGCCAATTAGCACCTTTACTCGCTCAAATTGCCGCCGAACGAGTGCGAGTAGAATTAGGCTATCTCCTCAGCAGTCCTCAAGGAACTCCCTGGCTAAACGCCGCTTGGTCAGATGGGATACTGCGGTGGATTTTGCACGATGATGTAACAGCAGCAAATTTGGCGTTAGTGGCGGAAATCGATCGCGTTAGTGGAAAGCTGGCCCAAATTTGGCCTCAGTTTGGGGTGGAACTGTCTTCTGGAGTTTTGGGGTTAGCAGCAGACTCAAAACGTACTTGGATTGCGATCGCAAAACTTGCCAGTTTCCTAATTCCAGAAACTTGGCTTTCAGGAATTGATGAGTTAAAAGTCAGCGAAGACTTTAACGCCACAGAAGAAAACCCCACCCCCAACCCCTCCCCGCCACGGAGAGGGGCGCAAAACGGCCAAGAGTTTAACGCCACAGAAGAAAACCCCACCCCCAACCCCTCCCCGCCACGGAGAGGGGCGCATTTCTCCCCCCTCTCCGACATCGGAGAGGGGGGTAGGGGGGTGAGGTTTATCCCGGTAATCAGCTTGAACTACACTCGTGCTGGAATTCGGATCGAAAACTCCTCCGTTGAGGATTTTCTCAAGGAGATGAAGTACAGCGTTCCTGAAATTCGCGCTGTTAATACAATTCTCAAATTTTTACCTCAATTGCGATCGGCCCCGATGTCTGTACGAGAACAGTACTTCATGTTTCGGGAAGTGGGAGTAGTCTTCCCCGCATTAGTATTGGTAGCTGTTGCTGGTGGAACTAAAGTGGATGGAATTGCAGCGTTGTGCGATCGCTATCTCACCCCCTCAGATCAAGTTGCCCACCCCACACCGCTAGTCACTGGAAACGATTTGATCCAAGCACTCAACCTTAAACCTAGTCCCAAAATCGGTCAACTCCTCACCGCAGTTCAGATAGCGCGGATCGAGGGGAAAATCTCCACTCCAGCAGAAGCCATAAATTTTGCTTCCCAACTACTTGACACCCAACAATAAACGTACTACAGTAATAATACAAGTGATATTCCAAAGGAGTTAACCCTTGTTGTAGCGGATAGCTCAAATGGCAGAGCGTCCACCGGAGCATAAAAATTTTCCTTAGTTCGCCTTCTTGCCTGCAAAGGCCGATGAATTGAGGGTTATCTTAGAAGGAAACTGCTCCACCGTCCGGGTATACGGGTTCAAATCCCGTTCCGCTACACCAATTCCAAAACTGATTGAATGAACTTTTGCATAAAGATTCTAAAAGAACCAGTATCGCCAAAAAGAGAAAGCAAAATAATTTTTTTCTTTTGACTTTTGACTTTTGACTTTTGACTTTTGACTTTTGACTTTTCTTGTGGCAGGTAGTTTAGCGGCCTAGAACACCAAAAACATCCTTAATTCACAACCTTGCCTGAAAATGCCGACGATTTGAGGGTTATCGCCTATCACGCGGAAGACGCAGGTTCAAATCCTGCCCTGCCACCTAAAATTCATCATGGCGGATAGCTCAATTTGGTAGAGCAATGGGCTGGTTAATCACCAGTAGTCCTCGATTCACCACCTTGCCTGAAAAGGCCGAAGTAATTGAGGGTTATCGTCAATCCATCTGTTGCAGGTTCAAGTCCTGTTCCGCCCGTTTTTTATTTGCCTGAAAAGGCCGAGAGATAAAAGAATGAATTATAAATTTTTCACTCAAAAAAACACAGAAACACCACAAACTCAACCTATCCCCGGACGCGAAGCAGAAATGATTCAGGGCCGTTCAGGTGGGTTTATGTTCGATGCTGGCATTTGGAAAATGCTGCGTCGCTGTCTGTTAATCGGTACTGCGAAAAGCACATATTATGCCGGAAAGCAAGAGTTGACAAATGATTTTGTAGAAGTTTTAAAGGAAGCGATCGCACAAAACCCCACCAAAGTAGCAGAAGAAATTCTCTACGCCAGCGATGGACGTTCAATCAACAACAGCGCTCCCATTTTTGCCCTAGTCTTGTTATCAACAGGAGAAGCACCAGAAGCAAAAAAAGCATTTCAAGAAATCTTCCCACAAGTTATCCGCACAGGCAGTCATTTTTACGAGTGGCTGAATTATACCAAATCTCTGCGCGGATTTGGCAAAGTTATTCGCGAAGTCGGTAAAAATTGGCTATCCCGCGAAGATGTCAAAGGATTGGCTTATCAACTTTTGAAATATCAGCAGCGTCAAGGTTTTTCCCATCGAGATTCTTTGCGCTTGTTCCACGTTAAGCCGCCAACCGAAGACCATCGACAACTGTTTGAATGGGTAGTTAAAGGTTGGGAAGAATTACCAACAGAAATACCTTCAAGTGCGCTGGCTCAAATTTGGTGGTACGAATGGTTAAAGCGAAATCCAGCGCTAACACCAGAAGCTATTCTCAAAGGTCGTTTGACTCACGAAATGGCTGCACCTGTGGGCAAAATGGATAAGCAAGCTTGGCAACTGCTGTTTAACGAAATGCCGATCGGAGCAATGCTGCGTAACCTGGGTTCGCTAACCGAATTGGGTGTCCTGAAAGCCGATGAAAAAGCCAATTTGGAAAGAGTTGAAGCAGTTCTGAATAACAAAGAACATCTGCGTAAAGGTCGCATCCATCCCATTGATGTTTTGAAAGCACTCAAAACTTATCAATCTGGTGGAAAATTGGGACGTAGCCAAAAAACTTGGCAACCAGTTTCCCGAATTGCGGACATCTTAGAAAAAGCAGTTGAACTATCTTTTGATGTGGTAGAACCCACGGGCAAAGTGTTCATGCACGCGGTAGACATTTCTGGTTCTATGTCTGCCGCTGTTGTGGATTCGGTGGGACTTAGCTGTTGTGAAATAGCGACAACAATGGCATTAGTAACAGCTAAGGCTGAGAAAAATTACATGATTCGCGGTTTTTCTACTGAGTTCCGCGATTTGGGTATTACTGCCAAAGATAGTTTTAGTTCTGCTATTGCTAAAGCTAGCAACCAAAACTTTGGCGGAACTGATGCTTCTGTTGCTTACCGCTGGATGATTAAAAATAACTTCAAAGCAGATGTTGTCTGTTTTTGGACTGATTCGGAAAGTTGGGCTGGTTCTAAACATCCCAGTCAAGCATTAGCTGAATATCGCCAAAAGATAAATCCAGATATCAAAGCGGTATATGTTACGCTTGCGCCTTACCAAATCACTTTGGTAGATCCGAAAGATCCCCTTTCTTGGGATATGAGTGGGTTCGATCCGGGTACACCTCGCGTCATCCAAATGCTAGCAACGGATGAGCTATAATTGGCTTGCGGTGAGAAAACCACCAACCCTGGTTTTCTCACCGCAGCTAAATCTTTTTAATCTTGTGGCGGGTGGCGAAATAAACAATCCCTTTATTCGTTCCTTGCCCTTACAGGCCGCAGAATTGAGGGTTATCGGTAGACCGCAAAGGAGTCAAAATCCTTCGGGCGAAAGCCCCTGCAGGTTCAATTCCTGCCCTGCCACATTAAACTGTTAGAAAATCTGCAAAATAAGCTGTCGCGCATCTAAATTGTACTTCGGGACGGGCAGGATGCCCATCCCACAAGAATATTATCAAAGTTGACTGTAATGCGATCGGACGTAATGTACAGCAAAGTTGAGATTGTCCAAGCGAAAGAGGGGGATTTGACCAGACATTGCTAAAGTGGGGTTGTGTCGGGCATTATGCCCAGTACGCTCCTCTCAAGGATTTCTATGTCTTCCCAACTTTGGCCCTACATTACTCCCGGCATCCCCGACGAGCTGTTCGATCGATTGCCCGGTATTCCCCTCAGCAAGCGCGAAGTCCGACTGCTGTTGATTTCCCATTTGCGATTGTTGCCAGACACAGTTTTGTGGGATATTGGAGCAGGCACGGGCACCATCCCTGTGGAAGCTGGCTTGCTCTGCCCCAAAGGCAAGATAATCGCGGTGGAACGGGATGAGGAAGTGGCAAGTCTGATCCGCCGCAATTGCGATCGCTTTGATGTCCGCAATGTGGAAATCATCGAAGGTAGCGCCCCGGAGTGTCTCAAAGATTTATCCCAAACACCCGATCGCGTTTGCATCGAAGGGGGACGCCCCATCAAAGAAATTCTTAAAGAAGTCTGGCACTACTTGCAACCCTCTGGTAGAATAGTCGCCACCGCTAGCAATCTAGAGAGTCTTTACGCCATCTCCGAAAGCTTTTCCCAGTTGCAAGTTCGGAATATTGAAGTCGTACAGTCCGCCGTCAACCGTCTGGAAACGCGAGGCACTCATCAAACCTTTGCAGCTGTCAGCCCCGTTTTTATCCTCAGTGGCGAAAAGCTAAACTGAATCAAATATATAGTTAGATCTTAGATTTTCTATTCAATCTAAAATCTAAAATCCAAAATTGCCTCATGCCTTGGCCTCGTATACTTAGCGGAATTGTTGCAATTATCCTTGCTTTGGGGATGACTCTCTTGGGAGGGTGGTACTTCACCCTCTGTTTTGGCATTATTATCTATCTTGGTCAGTTGGAATATTTTCAGCTGGCGCGAGCCAAGGGAATTGAACCGGCTGGGAAAACAACTCTAGTTGTTAGCCAGATCTTGTTAGTGGTAGCTACAGTTTCCTCGGATCTAGCTGACGCAGTATTTCCAGTAGCGGGGACGTTTATTTGTTTCTATCTCCTGTTTCAGCCGAAATTTGCCTCCATAGCCGATATTTCCACCTCAATTTTGGGGCTGTTTTATGGCGGCTATTTGCCTAGCTATTGGGTAAGATTGCGATCTCTAGAAAGTACCCAAACCAGCAACTTACCTTTAGGAGGTTACTGGCCTGAAACTTGGACAAATCTGCAAGCGCTGCCCCAAGGTCTTACACTCACGTTGCTGGCTTTCGTCTGCATCTGGGCAGCTGATATTGGAGCTTACATTATTGGCAAATTTTTCGGTAAAACTCGCCTTTCCGACATCAGCCCCAAAAAAACAGTAGAAGGAGCAGCTTTTGGAGTCAGTGCCAGCGTAGCCGTAGGTGTAGCCGGAGCTTGGTATCTAAATTGGCCTGGTTGGCCTCTCACCGGCGTTGCCTTGGGTCTGCTAATTGGCATCGCCAGTCTCCTGGGAGACCTCACCGAATCGATGATGAAGCGAGATGCTGGTGTCAAAGACTCCGGGCAACTTATCCCCGGTCACGGTGGCATTTTAGACCGCGCTGACAGCTATGTTTTTACCGCACCCCTCGTTTACTACTTTGTGACTTTACTCTTACCGCTGCTACACAGAGGGTAAGGCAGAGGGGCTAGGGGCTAGAGGCAGAGGGGCAGAGGAGCAGAGGAGCAGAGGGGCTAGGGGCTAGGGAAGATTTGCCCCTCTTCCCTAGCCCCTAGCCCCTAGCCCCTAGGCCCTTAATCAGTTCTGACCAAAATGCCACCGCGACAAAAGAGTTGGCCTGGACTTAACGTTAGTTGCTGAAGATCGACTTCTGGGCCTAAGTCCAGCTGGAAAGTATCTAAAGAAGGAAAATTTAGATCGAGATCGACCTCAATCTGGGGATCGATAAATCGCAATTCATGGCAGCTAGCTAGCTCTACACCAGTGCAAATCGCTATTCTAGAGTAGGCATTTTGGTCAGAACTGAGTAAGGGGCTAGAGAAAGACGGACTAGGGGCTAGGGGAAGATTCTGCCCCTCTGCCCCTCTGCCCCTCTGCTCAAGAGCCCCTCTGCCCCTCTGCTCAAGAGCCCCTCTGCCCCTCTGCCCCTCTGCCCCTCTGCTCAAGAGCCCCTCTGCCCCTCTGCCCCTCTGCGGCCATAATGATTCAGACACAACCGGAAACGATATGATAGTGCCGCTCAGTTTGATTTTTCCAGAATCGATCGCAATCTCCTCCCAGGTAATGTGCCGATTTTGAAGAAGTTCGGTAGGATTCTGGCAGCCACCCGCTTTCAGCAGGGTCATCAAAAACTCAGTCAAGGCATTAGGTAGCAAAGTTCCTTTGAGAGAAGCATTGAGGTCTACTTCTTCCACCAACAGCTCCCCTGTAACCGGAACAGGTTCTAGCAAACGCAGCGACTTACCTTTTAAAACCTGGCCGAGATTAATTCGGATAGTTTCTGCGACCAACTGAATTTGTCGGACATACAACCCTTGATAGACGGCGCGGCGAGCCGAGAGGGATACCTTGGGAATATGGCCGGTGAGGAGAAGACGATCTCCCGCCTGGATGTTTATCTGGAGGTCTTCCACTTGCTCTACTTGCGATCGCAGCCACAATCGCACAGCAGGAGTCAGTACCTTGCTGATAATGCGACTTTGTTTAAGCGGTTCCTGGCTTAACCTTTCTGGATAACCATCGTCGTTCGAGGGAGCATGGGACATAAAGATAAATCAAGATTAATGCTTTATTCAGGTAATATTTGTACATAGTTTACCTGTAGTTTTACCAAGATTAAGCTTGAACCTAAAAGACTAGCAAGTGGGTTCGCGCAGTCCGTCATGCAAGAAAGGCTGCAAAAGATACTATCCCAATGGGGCATTGCCTCGCGCCGTCAAGCAGAACAATTGATTCTCGCTGGGCGCGTGAGCGTCAATGGCATCCCCGCTCATCTGGGGCAAAAAGCCGATCCAGAGGGCGATCGCATTGAAGTCGATGGCAGACCTCTCAAGCCTGCCAATCGTCCCAAGCTGATTTATCTGCTGCTCCACAAACCCGCTGGAGTTGTTTCCACCTGTAGCGACCCGCAAGGACGCCCCACCGTTCTCGATCTGCTGCCCGCCGAAACTCGGCTCAAATCTGGAATACACCCCGTTGGTCGCTTGGATGCTGAAACCACCGGGGCATTATTGCTGACGAACGACGGCGACCTAACGTTTCGCCTGGTTCATCCCAGCCACAAAGTTTCTAAGACTTATCATGTATGGGTGCAAGGTCAGCCCCCCGAAAAGGTGCTGCAAATCTGGCGTCAGGGAATTGTTCTAGCAGGCAAAAAAACTTTACCCGCTCAGGTCAAAATAATTAAAACGCGGCCCAACGGTGACAAAACCCTGTTGGAAATAGTTCTCAAAGAGGGCAGAAACCGACAAATTCGACGAGTGGCGGAAACTCTGGGATACCCAGTAATTCACATTCATCGCACTGCCATTGGCCCCATTCAACTGGAAACACCCAAGGAGTCACTATTGCCAGGTCACTACCGTTTGCTCAAAGATGATGAAGTCGATTTTTTACAAGGCGCAGGGTCGGATTTAACAGACAAGCCAGCCGGATAACAGATAATTTGGCTAAACCCCTCCGGGAGGATTTAACAGATAAGGCTGTTGGATAACAGATAATTTGGTTAAACCCATCCCTAACACTCATCAGTAGATGTGCCAGCAGATGTCAAGGAACGCAACGTATGAAGAGGAATAAGAAGGAGAATCTACTTCCTTATCTTGAGAAACAACGAGCCGAAAAACTAGCCGAGATGGGGAGTTACCTGCGCCATTTGCGCCAGGAACAGAGCCTGTCCCTAGAGGAAGTTGCAGCTAAGACCAAAGTTCAGGCGCGTCTGCTGAATGCGATCGAGGAAGGAAATCTAGAGCCACTGCCCGAACCCGTATACATCCAGGGTTTTATCAAGCGATACGCAGATACGCTAGGCTTGGACGGAGGCGAATTCGCCAGCGTCTTCCCCACAGGACAAAGCTTTCAATTCCTCAAAGCTTCCTGGCGGGTTTTGCCCGCAGTACCTCAATTGAAACCGATTCACCTTTACTTGGTTTACATATTTTTGATTATCTGCGCGGTGAACGGTTTATCTGGGCTAGTGAAAAACTCCGCTATGCAAGCCAGCAACCAGGAAACGGAGAAAAAAGCGATCGCACCACCGCCCAAGTCGGATAATAAACCCAAGCCAGACAGCTTAGCGCTCCTGAGCTCGACTTCCAGCAGCAATATCCCTAAATCCGACAAGCCGTTGCGAGTGGGCGTCACCCTCAAAGAAGAGTCTTGGATTCGCGTTGTCGCGGATGGGAAAACCCAGTTTGAAGGAACTCTGCCTTCAGGCACTCAACGCACCTGGGAGGCAAAGGAAGAACTGATTATCCGAGCTGGCAATGCTGGCGGAGTGCTAGTTACTTTTAATGAGAAGCAAGCCGAGCCACTGGGAGTTTCAGGTCAGGCGGAAACAAAGCGTTTCAAAGCTGGCCCTCAATCTTAAACAGGCATGGGAGCTCGGCCATAAATTTCGGTCAAAGTCTTGAGGAATTCACGATCTTCCCACCTCAAAGCATCCCATCGATAGCGCCACTCCCAATTGCCCTCCCCAATCCCAGGTGTATTCATCCGAGCTTGGGTGCCTAATCCCAAGATATCTTGAAGAGGAGTAATCACTTGATTCGCCACAGAGCTTAAAACCAACCGGATCAAATCCCAATGAATTCCGTCAGCACTGGTACAACCCAAGTAACGCAGGACGCTATTTTTTTCCTCATCCGACAATTTATCGAACCACCCCACCGTTGTATCGTTATCGTGGGTGCCTGTGTAAGCTAGACAGTTGCGATCGTAATTAAACGGCAAATAAGGGTTACCAGGGTCAGAACCAAAAGCAAACTGCAAAATCTTCATCCCTGGGAACTTAAACCTGTCTCGCAGCGCCTCTACCTCCGGCGTAATTACGCCTAAATCCTCAGCCACAATAGGTAGATTGCCCAACTTCTCCTTAACTACCTCAAACAAAGCAGTCCCCGGCGCGTCCACCCACTCACCGTACATAGCCGTTTCTTCGCCCTGCTTAACTGCCCAGAAAGACTCGAATCCCCGGAAGTGATCGACACGAATGATATCTACATAATCCAGCATCGACTGGAAGCGCTGCACCCACCAATGAAAATTATCTTTCTGCAATTCCTCCCAGTTATAGACTGGGTTTCCCCACAATTGACCTGTTTCACTGAAGTAATCTGGCGGTACGCCCGCCATCAGCGCCGGTTCGCCCGTTTCTTCATCCAGGCAAAAGATTTGAGGATTAGCCCAAACATCAGCACTATTGTGAGCCACATAAATAGGAATATCGCCAATAATTTGGATACCCCGCATATTGGCGTAGCGCTTCAGTTCGGACCACTGGCGAAAGAACTGGAACTGAACGAATTTATGAAAAATAATCTCAGCGTTCAGCCGCCGCCCCAACTGATCCATAGTGCCCGGTTCGCGCTTGGCTAGTTCCGGTGACCACGTATGCCAGCTGGCACCTTCATGAGTATCCAGAAACGTCATAAATAAAGCATAGTCATCCAGCCAGTAAGCCTTACTCTGGCAAAAACCCGCAAATTCTTTTTGCAGGAACTCTGAAGCTTTGGTTTTAAAGTTCTCGCAGGCTTTCTGGAGCAGAGGTATTTTGGTTTTGATTGCTAGCTCGTAATCTACCTTATCAGCTGGAAATTCGGGCAGATTGGCAAAATCCTCCTCATTTAACAAACCATCATCTCGCAGTTTCTCCGGGCTAATCAGCAGCGGGTTGCCAGCCATCGCTGAAAAACACATATAAGGGGAATTGCCATACCCCGTTGGCCCCAAAGGCAATATCTGCCAAAATTGCTGTTTGCTTTCTGTTAAAAAATCTACAAAGCGATAGGCTTCTAAGCCCAACTCTCCTACGCCAAAGCGACTCGGAAAAGAGGTGGGGTGCAGCAAAATGCCACTGGATCTGGGAAACGGCATATATAACCTAAATCAAAATAAGAAGCAGACGTTACGACATTATCACGGTAGGGGGCTTTACAGCGGTTTTCAGAAGCCTAAAGCCTCTCATTCGCGGCTTGCGCGTACTTATACCGGCTTTGCGGTCTAAAATTCAAAAACTTATTTGAGCCTGTGTAGGCAGGCTTTGTAAGTGTAGCCTCCGGGCTTAAGCCTGTGGGCGTACCTGATGAGCTTGAGGCCCTTGGATTTGGTAGTAACTGGGCGCTATGCTGAGAGCGTAGGGTGGGTAAAATACCTGCCCCGATCGTAAATTTCAGATTTTTTGGCTTGTGACTTACCGAAATCCTACTCCTACTGTCGATATCATCATTGAATTGATCGATCGATCGCATCGACCAATAGTGCTAATTGAACGTAAAAATCTACCCCTGGGTTGGGCTATTCCTGGTGGTTTTGTGGACTACGGCGAAACTGTCGAAACGGCAGCGCGACGAGAAGCTCAGGAGGAGACGGGTTTAAATGTCGAGTTGATTGAGCAATTCCACGTTTATTCTGACCCGAATCGCGACCCGCGTCAGCATACGATGAGCGTTGTGTTTATTGCTACGGCGACGGGGAAACCAAAGGCTGGGGATGATGCTAAGGTAATAAATGTTTTTGAATCTTGGCGAGTTCCGACTAATCTCTGTTTTGACCACGATCGCATTTTGCAGGATTATTGGCGTTATCGGCATTATAGAATTCGCCCTCGTTTGTCTTAAATTTTTAACGAACCACGTTGGCGAACGCGAGTGCGTGCCGTAGGCATAGCCTGCGACGCGAGCGCATAGACGCGAAAGAGCAAATATGCGCTACTGAAGTCAGAGAAGCGACTGACTCAAAAGCAAAAATTGAAATAAGATTTTAAGCTGGAGTAATATCGTTTGGATTTATTTCTGCTACAAATGAACACTCTCTGGTGTAGGGGCAATTCATGAATTGCCCCTACATCTGTAGCAAACATTTAGGTAATCTATATAACACTACACCTACTCATATCCGCTCTAGCACCGAGGTGAGGCGCAGTGAACGATTACCTGATTGCGCCCCCGCTTCTTCGCCTGATACATTGCTTCATCAGCCAGTGCAATCAGCATTGCTAGAGAAGAAGTCGAGGCAGGCACGGTACTCGCAACCCCTAAGCTGAGGGTAACGTATTGCCCGACGCTGGAAGTGGCATGAACAATGTTCAGCGCTTCAACTTCAGAGCGAATCTTCTCTGCGACCTTTACTGCCCCTTCCCCTCCTGTATTGGTGAGAATCACAGCAAATTCCTCGCCGCCATAACGAGCGACTAAATCCGTTGGGCGTTGAGCTGCACGACTAATCGCTTTCGCCACCTGTTGGATGCAATGGTCACCTGCTTGGTGCCCGTAGGTATCGTTGTAAAGCTTGAAATAATCAATGTCGCACAGAATGAGCGACAATGGCTGGCTATCCCGTCCCATTTGCAACCAGGCTCGATCGAGATACTCATCAAACATACGACGATTCGCTATACCAGTTAAACTATCCAACTTGGCTAAATGTTGCAATTCTTGATTCGCTCCTTGGAGCCGATCGTATAGTTCGGCTTGCTGAATTGCGATCGCCAATTGGGTCGATAATGAAGCGAGCAAGTTAATCTCAAATGGTTGCCAAGCTCTTGGTTCACAACAGTGATGGGCAACGAGCAGACCCCAAAGGTTATCTCCTTGCATAAGTGACACTACAAGTTTTGCTTTCACCTGCAACTCATGCAAAAAGTCAACGAGACAAGGGGTGATGGCCTCAGTTTCCACATTTGCGATCGCACGAATGCGTCCTTGTTTGTAAAGATCGTGGTACTCAGTCGGAAAAACTTCGGCGGGGAAAGTACGCCCCAAAATGGGTGACCAACGGGCTGCAACCGCTTCTGTCACAGCACTTCCTGTCCCATCTGTCCAGAAGCGGTAAATTAACACGCGATCGCACTTCAGAAATTGGCGTACTTCTGTCACAGTTGTACTGAGAATATCCGACAATTTTAGCGATCGGCGAATGCGTTGAGCGATTTGAGCAACAAGTCGCTCCCGTTCGGCTTGCTGTCCAAAAGCTTCCTCTGCTCGCTTACGCTCCGTAATGTCTCGTTGAATCGCTATCCAATGGGTATACCACCCCATTTCATCGGCAACGGGTGCAATATTCAGCTCAACCCAAAACTCAGACCCATCCTTGCAGTAGTTAACGAGCTCCACTCGAACTGGCTGCCACGCCTTCAGTGCCGCCCGAATCTTGGCACGGGTTGCCCGGTCAGTTTTAGGCCCTTGGAGAATGCGCGGGGTCTTGCCCAATACCTCCTGGGGACTGTAGCCAGTCATCTTGCTGAAAGCTTGGTTTACATATAAAATTCGGGGGCCGGAATCGTTAATCGGCTCAGCTTCAGTAATCACAACGGCATCATTTGCATTCACGACGACTGATTCGAGCAAACGTAACTGGTGTTCTGCTTGCTTGCGCCCAGTTATGTCGCTTAACGAACCAACAATGCGCTCAATCTTGCCATCAGTTCCTCGCTTACCCAGTCCTCGAACCAGCACCCAACGGTAGATGCCATCTTGGTGCTGGATCTGATGCTCGCTGATAAAGTATTCGCTGACATCTTGCAGGACTTGTTGTGCAAGGTAGTCAGTCATTTGAGTTTTGATTTGTTCTTGCGCTTGAGGATGTACCCGATTCCACCACTCTTCAATGCTAGAGCCAATCTCAGACTCCTCATACCCCAGCAGGGCTTTCCAGCGGAAAGAAAAGTAAACTCGATCGGTTCTGAGATCCCAATCCCAAAGACCATCGTTGGTTGCTTGCATAGCAAGGGAGTATCGCTCTTCACTCAGCCGCAATGCTTCGAGCAGTTGGGCTTGAGCGACAGCAATGCTAAGGTTGTCAGCTAGTTGTTTGAGGAGTTCGATCTCAAACGTTGACCAGTGTCGCGGTTCCCGACACTGATGAGCCACCAATAGCCCCCAAAGTTTTGACTCGAACAGAATCGGCACGACCAGCTTTGCCTGGACTTTAAAATCTTGGAGAAATTCGATTAGGCAGCTCGATATCGAAGCACTTTTGATATCTTCAATCGCTTTAATCTTTCCGTGGCAGTACTGCTGATGAATTTCGACTGGAAAAACCTCAGACGGAAACGTTTGTCCCAAAACCGCTGGATAGTCAAGATCGACAGACTCTGCCACCGCACTGCCAGTCCCATCTTCCCACAATCGATAGACCAATAACCGATCGCACGCTAACAGTTGACGCACCTCGGTAACCGTGGTCTGGAGAATGTCTTCCAGATTCAACGATTGGCGAATTTTAAGGGTGACATCTCCCAGCAATTTTAGGGATTGATTTTGGCGTTTGAGATTCTGCTCAACCTGTTGATATTTCGAGTTATTAAAAAGCCATTTAAACATGAGCGATCGTTTTTTGGTATATCAATCCTACTTCATACTACTCACGCAGTCTTGAAGAGGCATTACTTTCTACTTCCACCAAGGGGATCGGCTCTTTCCGGTCAAATATGCCGATCCAGGGCACGACATAATGAAAATTTTCATAGAAACGACAAATTTATGATGCCGTGCTACTACAAAAATATTCATTATGAACATTAGCAATAATAATTCCGAAAGACCTTTGCGACTTACCCAACTTCCAGAGAGCTTGTTGTAATTTGAGGGGGATTTATCAGCGGAAAAGTCGTCGGGGGGCTAATGAGATAGCCCTGAACAAAAGTTGCTCCCCGCTGTTTTACCCAATGCAGCTCTTCAACCGATTCAATGCCTTCAGCGATCGTCTGGATGTTCAAGTGGCTGGCAATCTCTAGAATCTTCTCAGTAACAAATGCCTTATAAGGGTCTGCCTGCACATTGCGAATCAAACGCATATCAAGCTTAATAAAATCGGGACGAAGTTGGTGGAGCAAGTTGAGATTGGAACCCCCTTCGCCAAAATCATCCAACGCCATGCGAAAACCCGCTTCCTGGTAGACATTGAGAATGCCTTTGAGATGTTCGGTATCTTGAGGCTGATTAGACTCAACAACCTCGAAAACGATCTGTTCGTGAGAAATACCCGCTTCATCGATCGCCTCCATTGTGGAGCGCAAGCAGGAAGTAGGATCGTAAATAGACGTGGGAGAAAAGTTGATAAAAATGTGTTCTTTGATTTGGTGTCTCATGGTCTCGCGAATCGCTATGCGCCTAGCGATGAGATCGAGCTGAACCAAGATGCCTGCTTCTGTCGCCAACGAGAAAATTTGACCGGGAGCAATAAAGCTACCATTAGGAGCAATTCCACGGAATAAGGCTTCTTGACCAAAAATCACCGAGGTATCTTGAGTAGAGACGATTGGCTGAAATTGACAGGTGACGCGATCGGCCTCCAGCAAGTCCAGCAGCCAACCCGACTGGTTAAGGTGAGTCATACGAGCCAAAGTGGTCGTGCGAGCGCAATCGCGAAGTTGGGGAGCGTTCGCGTGAGTCATGAACAATGCCTGCGTGTTTTTTAACTCGTTGTCGGTCAGTATCCCAGCTAAGGTGTTGACACAATTTTCGGTTTGGACTTCCTCCAACTGAATGGCAAGACACTGCCCCTCCTCCTTGAGTTCGTAGTCCAGCTCGGCTTTACGCAGGTAATGGAGGACTTTCGTCAGACTGTGACCGGAGGGAAACCACAGGTATAATCTGCCTGTTCCCTCAATTTTGGTGGGTAAGGTTTCGCAGCGGGCACAAAGGCTGGAAGGTTGAGTACGGTTCATACGCTTGTTTTGTCGGGGAATACTAACGATCTTAGTATTCCCTGCAACACCGTAAATAGTACGGAATGCGTAGTGTCACGCTCTGCGATGTCCTCTGAGTGGTTCTGCGTTAAAAAAAAGAATCTGGCGGTAGACTGATAAAAGTGCATTGAAAGGTTGATTATGGACGCTGAAGAACTTTTAGCAAAATACACAGAAGGACAACGGAAGTTTAGTTCGGCAAAGCTGAGTGGGGTAAACATCCAAGGTGCAGACCTAAGTGAGATAGACCTAAGCAGTGCTGATTTTACTGGGGCGGACTTGAGTGAGGCCAAATTAACTAAGGCGGTGCTTACCAGTACTAACTTTAGTAGTGCATTGCTCACAGGCACAAATTTGAGTGGGGTACTGGGAAACTACATAAATCTGAGTTGGGCAGACCTCAGCGGTGCTGACTTAAGTGGTGCCAAGTTAAACAGTCAATCCAACTTGAGTAATGCTAACTTGAGTGGCGCTAATCTAAGTGGTGCTGATTTGAGTGGTGCTAACTTCAATAATGCCAACTTGAGTGGTGCTAACCTGAGTGGCGCTAATCTGAGTGGTGCTGACTTAAGTAATGCCAACCTAGACAAAACAAACTTAAATGGTGCGAATTTAAGTGCAGCAAAATGTAATCGAGCTTCCTTTCGGGAAGCTAACCTAAGTAGAGCCAATTTAAAAACTACAAATTTGGCAGGGGCAAACTTAGCTGGTGCAGATTTGAGTCGAGCAAGCTTAGTTGGTGCCACCATTACAGATGTTAATCTCCAAGGGGTTAAGCTTCACGCAGTAAATTTAGAGGGATTTGATTTGTCAGGCATGAATCTTGCTCAAGCGGATTTGATGGGCGCAGACTTAAGAGAAAAAAACCTTAGAAAAACCTCCCTGCAAGGAGCGAATTTAGAGGGAGCGAATCTCCGAG
The DNA here is from genome assembly GCF_023333595.1 of Argonema galeatum A003/A1. Taxonomy (GTDB): domain Bacteria; phylum Cyanobacteriota; class Cyanobacteriia; order Cyanobacteriales; family Aerosakkonemataceae; genus Argonema; species Argonema galeatum. The sequence continues at coordinate 18,439 of NZ_JAIQZM010000025.1, read as the reverse complement.
GCGCAGATTTGATTAGAGCCAATTTGAAGGGAGCAAATCTTAAAAGAGCAGACTTGACTGATGCAAGAACTTATGGGGTAAACATCAAAGATATAGACCTCGCTGGTGCGATAATGCCCGATGGAGAAATTTACAAACCTGAAACATCAAAGAAAGATTGATATCAATGACTCGCAATTTTAACCATGAACAGTGACGAACTTATTGAAAAATACGCACAAGGCGAACGGAAATTTCAGAAAGCAAACCTAAGTGGGATAGACCTCAAAGGTGCAGATTTGAGTGGGATAAACCTAGAGGGTGCAGATTTGACCGGATCTGAGTTAGATGAAGTAAATCTGACTAAGGCCAATCTCACTTCAGCAAACTTTAGTAGAGCATCTCTGATCAAAGCCAATTTGAGCGAGGTGCAGGGTTCTTCAGTAAATTTCAGTTTGGCGGAACTCAGCGGTGCAAATTTGAGTAAAGCAAATCTGAGTAGTGCTAACTTTACTAATGCTAACTTGAACAATGGTGCAAATTTGTGTGGCGCAAATCTGAGTAGTGTAAACTTTAGTAATGCCAACTTGGACAATGCCAACCTGAGTGATACAAAACTAAACTATGTAAATTTAACCAAAGCTTCTTTGATTGAAACAAACCTAATCAGATCGGATCTTAGTAGTGGAAATATAACTGGGGCAAACTTGGCTGGATCTGATTTAAGTCGGGCAAATCTAACTGCTGTTACTCTCAAAGATACGAATCTCCCTAGATCTAGACTTCGGGGTGTAAAACTGATCAACTATGATTTATCAGGCATGAATTTGGCTGATGTGGATTTGGGGGCAGCAGATTTAACAAATACAAAGTTTAGAAAAGCGTTTTTGCAAGGGATAAATCTAGAAAGAGCAGGTCTGCAAAACACAGATTTCATGAAGGCAAATCTTAAGGGTGCAAATCTGAGGAAAGCAGATTTAACTAACGCTAACATTTATGGAGCAAATCTTCAAGATGCAGACTTCACTGGTGCGATAATGCCTGATGGAGAAATTTACCAATCAGAAGATTTTGAGGTAGAATTTCCTAAGCAAAAAGTTTCGTTAGAAAAAGTGATATCTATGACTCGCAAAGTTATTCGCACGGACGCAGCACCCGCACCCGTCGGCCCATACAATCAAGCCATCGTCGCTAGTGGCGAAATGGTTTTTGTAGCTGGACAAATTGCGATCGATCCCAGAGTCGGTCATGTTGTGTATACCGACGATGTAACAAAGCAAACAGAATGTGTTATGTCTAACATCGAAGCCATCCTCTCTGCTGCTGGTGCTAATTGGTCAGATGTGGTAAAAACCAACGTTTTCTTAACAGATATGAACGACTTTGCTGCCATGAATGCGGTCTATGCTAAATATTTTGATGAAGCAACAGCACCAGCTCGCGCTACTGTCCAAGTATCCCGTCTGCCAAAAGACGTTTTGGTAGAAATTGACTGCATCGCTGTAATATAGCCTTTGGCTTAAGTTCAATGGCACTAATATCAGCGAGGCTCTGCCTATATCACGTCCGGTAGCATCATTAGTGTAAGAGTGATATCGTAAAATTGTCTGTTTTCATCGGGGGTTAAATTTTTACCACAGATGAAGACAGATGAACACAGATGAACACAGATAAGACTGGGAATTTTTGAAATATTTTTTATAAGCTTTTTCTGGTGGGATGCCTTTGCTGCAATGAGTATCTGCTTGGAATTTCAGCATATTTGACACAAAAGAACCGATATTGTTAAAAACAAAAAAGCGCCCCCTTTCGGAGAGCGCCTTTTTGTGATTTAATTAGTAGCTACCAATTAACCATTGATAGCAGGAGCAGTCATAGCCACAGGAGCAGCAACACCAGCAGCCAAATCGAGAGGGAAGTTATGAGCATTGCGTTCGTGCATCACTTCCATACCCAAATTAGCGCGGTTGATAATATCAGCCCAAGTCCCAATTACCCGACCTTGCGAATCAACAATCGACTGGTTAAAATTGAAACCGTTCAGGTTGAAAGCCATCGTGCTGACACCCAGAGCCGTAAACCAGATTCCGATTACCGGCCATGCACCCAACAAGAAGTGCAAGGAACGGCTGTTGTTGAAGGAAGCGTATTGGAAAATCAAACGACCGAAGTAACCGTGAGCGGCTACGATATTGTAGGTTTCTTCTTCTTGTCCGAACTTATAGCCATAGTTTTGGCTTTCGTTCTCAGTGGTTTCACGCACTAAGGAAGAAGTTACCAACGAACCGTGCATCGCAGAGAACAAACTTCCGCCAAATACACCCGCTACTCCCAACATGTGGAAGGGGTGCATGAGGATGTTGTGTTCGGCTTGGAACACGATCATGAAGTTGAAGGTTCCAGAGATTCCCAATGGCATACCATCAGAGAAGCTACCTTGTCCCAAAGGATAGATTAGGAACACGGCGGATGCGGCGGATACAGGAGCTGAGTATGCAACGCAGATCCAAGGACGCATACCTAAACGGTAGCTGAGTTCCCACTGACGACCCATGTAGCAGAAGATGCCGATCAGGAAGTGGAATATCACTAGCTGGTATGGGCCACCGTTGTAGAGCCATTCGTCTAAGCTAGCTGCTTCCCAAATTGGGTAGAAGTGCAGACCGATAGCGTTAGAGGAAGGAACTACTGCTCCGGAGATGATGTTGTTTCCGTAGAGCAAGGAACCTGCAACTGGTTCGCGGATACCATCGATGTCCACTGGCGGTGCAGCGATGAAGGCGATGATGTAGGCGGTGGTGGCGGTTAAGAGGGTGGGGATCATCAGGACGCCGAACCAGCCTATGTAGAGGCGGTTTTCGGTGCTGGTGACCCACTCGCAGAACCGTTCCCAAACGTTAGCGCTGGAGCGCTGTTGAATGGTGGTGGTCATGTGTTTATGATTGCTATGTATTTTTCGAGGTGCGAGGTAGTGTTTTCTCTACCTGTTTATAGATTAATCTGTATGTTTCGGTTTGTAAAGGGTTATTTAGGTTTATTTTCATTGTTTAATTTGATGAGGGTGATTAGGGGAGCTTATATAGCAGTTTTCAGTTGGATGAAGTACACAAGAGAAACCCGGTGTGTGGAGTCCCTCACCGATCTGAAAAGGGCTGTATTGCAAAGCCCTTGGCGTTTAGCCAGAATATTGAGTGCAGGGTTGCGATCGCTATCCAACACCGTGCCACAATTATGGCAATGATGAGTCCGCTATAAAACCTGTAACTATATTGACGCTATGTCTAACAAATAATGTTTCAAAACCTATCCTTACGAGCTAAGGCCATCGGTTTTGCGATCGCCCTCGGTACATTGCCAGTGCTAGGCATCGGTGCAGTAGCTTACTACTTCGCCAACCGCTCGATTACGCAAGACGTGATGCAGTTCCAGCAAGCCTATGCAGTTGAACTGGCAGATAAACTCAGTCGCTTCATGTTTGAGCGCTATGGGGACATTCAGACGATCGCAAACCTGCCTATGTTCGCCAACCAGCGTGCGAGTAGCATCATCTCTGAAAACGAAAAGCGTTATACGCTAAATCGCTACCTGGATACTTACCAGGTCTATGACCATATAGCCGTTTTCGATCTGTCGGGAAATTTAATTGTCAAATCCCGTGGGGAAGGAGTAGAGAATTACAGGGATGGAGATTATTTTCAGCAAGTCCTGAAAACAAAACGCCCCTTTATCAGTAAGCCTGAATTTTCAAACTCCAGCAATGACTGGGTAATTTACTTGGCGGCACCAGTGAAAGATAGGGCGACGGGTAAAATCATTGGGGTAGTGCGATCGCGATTGCCCATCAAATACATTAGAGAGCGTATCAAAAGCCTGGGCAATATAGAGCAACAATCTCATGTAGTCGATGTCTCTGGTAAATTCTTTGTCACTCGCGACCTAAAAGAGATAGGTCAAGAGGTTCAGTTAGAATATCCTTTTTTCCGACAACTGCAAGCAGCAAAGCAGGTAGATGTCCGAGTGGTTTATTCCCAAACAGACAAAATTTATAAAGTGTTAGCCAGCGCTCCCACCCCAGAATTAGAGGGGATGCCCAACCTACGCTGGATCGTACTGGTTGACAACGATACAGCCGTTGCCTTTAAAACGCAGAGAGAGCTTTTAGTGACGCTTTTGATGGGAACTGGGGCAACCGCCTTAGTTGTAAGTGCGATCGCAGCTGTAATTGCAGACCGAACCACCAAGTCAATCAACGTCATTGTCAATGCTATCACCACCTCGACCACCGAAATTGCCGCAACAGTCGAGCAACAGGAACGAGTCGCCACTCAGCAGGCTTCTTCTGTAAATCAAACCACCACCACAATAACTGAGTTAGGTGCATCTTCAAAAGCTTCAGCAGAACAAGCAGAATCCTCAGCAGAAAATGCACGTCAGTTACTAAAAGTGGCAGAATCCTCAGCAGCGGGCGCACATCAGGTGTTAAACCTAGCGCAGCAGGGAACGCAAACAGTAGATAGCACCAAGTCGGGTATGTCTGCGCTAAAAGAGAAGGTGGGAGAGATCGCACACCAGACTATGCACTTGAAAGAGCAAACCAATCAAATTGGCATTATCACCAACATAGTCAGCGATCTCGCCACCCAGACGCATATGCTCGCCTTGAACGCTGCCGTAGAAGCAGTGCGTGCGGGAGAGTATGGCAAAGGATTTGGCGTCGTAGCAGCTGAAATCCGCAAACTCGCCGACCAAAGCAAACAATCAGCCCAGAAAATTAACGCTCTGGTTGTTGCTATCCAGTCCGCGATCGATTCCACAGTGATGGTAACCGATGAAGGCAGGAAAACAGCAGAGGAAGGGATAAAACTTTCTCAACAGACAGCAGAAGCTTTTACGAACGTGACTGTTGCGATCGAAAATGTTGTTTTGAGCAACCAACAAACTTCGTTGGCGGCGATCGATGATATCGTCGTCGGTTCTCAACAAATTTCCCTCACCGCTCAACAGCAAGCGATCGCAACTCAGCAAGTGGTTGATGCAATGAACAGCCTCAATCAGGGAGCAGTACAGACAGCCACCGGCATCACTCAAACCAAAATTGGCATTCAAAAACTCAATGAAGCCGCTCAGAATCTCAAGGCGATCGTCTAGGGAAGAGGGGCTAGAACATCCATTCAGTAATACTTCTTGGTGCCTTTTTAGCTTGTAGGGGCGTTCGCTACGCGAACGCCCCTACGATTACTGAATCGGTGCAATTTTAAATCTAAAATCTGCAATTTTCCTGCACCCCCACGCCCCTAACCGGGAGGCCATTTCATCTGGCGTCCGCCCAAAATATGTAAATGTAAGTGGTCTACAGTTTGCCCACCATCATCACCATTGTTAATCACCACGCGATAGCCGTTGCTGAGACCCACTTCTTGGGCAATGCGCTTGGCAACCAACAGCAAATGACCCAATATTTCACGATCTTCAGGCTCTGCATCAGCTAACTGGGCTAGAGGCTGTTTGGGAATCACCAAGATATGAACCGGCGCTTGTGGGTTAACGTCTTTGAAAGCAAGTGCCAAATCATCCTCATAAACAATATCCGCTGGAATCTCTCGGCGGATGATTTTGCTGAAAATCGTGTCTGTGGTTTCACTCATGTTGTTTATCCTGCTGGTAACAATTATCAAAATTCCTTTAGATGTTCCTTCGCGAAGCGACTCCAAGCAGAAGCCTTATAAATAATCCGGGTTAGAGGAACGCCCGGAAGTATGTAGCAAAAGCAGACTCGTGGGGTAGACACCTATAGGTTGGAGACTGCTTTCTCCAAACTCGCGCTATAGTCCGCAGTACTTATAGGACTTACGCATTCGAGCCGCACTACATCTTCTGTAGGGGCAATTCATGAATTGCCCCTACAGAAGATGTAGGTGAAAGCGCCAACAATCATGGTAAGTCCTGACTGAGCCGGAGAAGGCGACAATATAATTTCCCATATCGTTGATAAAGGTATATCAAATGACTCATCCTATTTTCGATCGACCTGAAGTATTGCGAGTACTGTTCCACCCCCGACGGGATAATAGCATGACCCCGAAAGGCGTATACAGCGTCGCCGTGGAAGTGGAGCCTGGAGTCAGTGTCAGAGGACGCTTGTACCCAGCCGCACCCGATTCGCCAGCTATTCTGTATTATCACGGCAATGGGGAGATTGCCTCTGACTATGATGATATAGCAGGTTTGTACAAGCAGTTGGGCATCACTTTGCTAGTGATGGATTACCGTGGCTACGGAGCAAGCGATGGGAAGCCTACAGCTAGCAATATGATCGGCGATGCAGCGATCGCATTTAACGCTATTGACAGTATCTTCGAGTCATACGGACTTTACCCACAGCGACTTTATGTAATGGGGCGGAGTCTTGGCAGCGTGGCGGCTACTGAAATAGCAAGGATAGCAGGCGTCTCGCCTGCTCCACAACAGCGATTGGCGGGGTTAATTGTCGAAAGCGGCATTGCTGACTCTATGGCGCTTCTGGCTCGCATGGGTGTGCAGATACAGGACGCGGACGAAAAGAGGGACGGAATTGGCAATGTACTTAAGCTCCGCCGCATTACAACTCCCACTTTGATTATCCACGGTCAAGAGGACAATTTAATTCCAGTAGCACAGGGGTTGGTACTGTACCGCATCTGCGCTGCACAGGATAAACGGCTAGTGCTAATTCCCGGTGCGGGTCACAATGACTTAATGATGGTGGGAACAGCGCAATACTTTGAGGCGATTCGGAAATTTATATTTCCTTAGCACCTCGGTTTTGTGACAGATTGCTCTAGTAGTGTTATTTGTAGAGCGATCGCAGACACTATAGTTTTTAGCAGTCTTTTGGATATTTAAAGTGCTTGCTAGAGTTTGGAGTGCATCTATTGTTGGTATCGACGCCGTAAAGGTAGGCGTGGAAGTCGATGTGTCTGGTGGTTTACCGGGAATTGTCGTCTTAGGTTTACCAGATACAGCGGTTCAAGAATCTAAAGAAAGAGTGAAGGCGACCCTGAAAAATGCTGGGTACGCCTTCCCGATGCGAAAAATAGTCATTAATCTAACTCCCGCCGACCTCCGCAAAGAGGGGCCAAGTTTCGATCTGCCTATCAGTGTGGGGATTCTGGCGGCGTCGGAACAGGTAAGCGCTCAATTGCTGGGAGATTATCTGTTTTTAGGAGAAGTTTCTCTTGATGGTAGCTTACGCCCGGTTGCTGGTGTGCTGCCGATCGCAGCTGCTGCTCAACGGTTGGGTATTGTCGGTTTAATCGTACCCGCTGATAATGCACAGGAAGCCGCTGTAGTGCAGGGGTTAGAAGTTTACGGGTTTAAGAATTTGGCGGATGTGGCTAACTTTTTGAACCAGCCAGAACGTTATCAACCCATACAGTTCGATGGTAGGAAGGAATTAACTAAGCCTCTATTTAACGGGCCAGATTTGAAGGAAGTGAAAGGTCAAGCACACGGTCGTCGTGCTTTGGAAATTGCTGCTGCTGGGGGACATAATTTAATTTTTGTCGGGCCACCAGGTAGCGGTAAAACGATGTTAGCGCGACGGCTACCTAGTATTTTACCACCATTGAGCTTTGAAGAAGCACTCGAAGTTACACAAATTCACTCTGTTGCTGGCTTACTTAAGGATAGAGGAACATTGGTGAGCGATCGACCTTTTCGCAGTCCTCACCATTCTGCATCCGGCCCTTCTCTGGTTGGTGGCGGCAGTTTTCCCCGTCCGGGGGAAATTTCTTTGGCCCATAGAGGTATCCTTTTCTTGGACGAATTAACAGAATTTAAAAGAGATGTTTTAGAATTTTTACGACAACCTTTAGAAGATGGTTATGTAACCATTTCTCGTGCCAAACAATCTGTTATGTTCCCCGCTCAGTTTACCTTAGTTGCGAGTACAAATCCATGTCCTTGCGGTTATTTTGGGGATACCATTCAACCTTGCACCTGTACTCCTGCCAAAAGGGAACAATACTGGGCAAAACTTTCTGGCCCTTTGATGGATCGCATCGATCTGCAAGTAGCGGTAAATCGTTTGAAGCCAGAGGAAATTACGCGACAACCGCTGGGAGAAGATTCTGCACCAGTGAGGGAGAGAGTGCAGGTAGCAAGAGAGCGATCGCAAATTCGTTTCAAAGCCGAACCTTCTTTGCGTTCTAATGCCGAAATGCAAAGTCGTCACTTACAACAATGGTGTAATTTAGATGATGCTTCTCGCAACTTATTAGAAGCAGCAATTAGGAAATTAGGACTTTCGGCAAGAGCGAGCGATCGTATCTTAAAAGTAGCCCGAACAATTGCCGATTTAGCAGGCGATGAGAATTTGAAACCCCAGCACGTTGCCGAGGCAATTCAATATCGTACAATAGATAGAATGCAGTGATGAATTTTTTATCGGTAATTAGTGATGAATCAAAAAATTAGTACCGCCTTCAAAAATCGCCATGTAGTAACTATGACAGATGAAGCTTGGAATGGAGTACAGTCTGTAGCTAAAAAGCTAGGTATATCAGTATCCGAGCTTTTGGAAAAAGTAGGTTCTGGGGAATTAGTAGTGATAGATTCAGAAGAATTAGAAGACCTTTTGGATACTATCGATGGTTTGGAAGGTTTGTTAGACGCCAAAGAAAATGGCACTGTTTCTTGGGAACAGGTAAAAGCTGAATTAGGATCGTAATTTGCTGTGTATGCGAGTAGTAGATTACAGGGTGATTGATAAAATAGAAGATGACCGTTTATTGATTTTAGTTGTGGAAATTGGTCATCGGCGAGAGGTTTATAAAAAGAGGTAATAGCAAATGTCAAAACTAGGAACAACTTTAGAAAAATTGCAACGGCTTGAAACACTCTGCCGCCAAGGATATGCAAGTGATATTGTAGAGCTAACTTTAGACAAAATTATTGCATACGAAATAGCAAATGCTCAAAAACAAGCCGCAGAATTGCACGCTGAATTACAAGTTTTTGAAGCGCAATATAAAATATCGTCTCAGGATTTTTATAGCCGCTTTCGGCAAGGAGAAATGGGAGATGATGTGGATTTGGTCGAGTGGAGTGCTTTTTATCAAATGTGGCTTTCCGTGCAGCAACGTTTGGAAATTTTGCAATCTAAATGAAATTGATGGAAACACAGGAGTATTTAAATGAAATAAAGGCGAAGCTAGCGGCTAGTTTGGCTGTAGCTTCTATGACAATTCTGAAAGAACGTGCCTTACTTAATCAAGGCTATTTTCGAGCGAGGTTGACACTTAGCAATGGTGGCTTTCTGGAAGTAGTAGAATTTTTCGTGGTGCAAGATGGGACTTGTCTAACAGAAAGTTATCGCTATCAATGGATGGACAATTCGCAGAATGTATTAGACCTCTCCAGAAATTAAAGGTGCGTTACCTGTAACCCTTGTAGAGACGTTGCATGCAACGTCTCTACATTCTTTTTTGGAGAGGTTTATTGAGGAAAAGATGGGATAATGTCGAGCATTTTCCCGATTTGCCAAATTTCCCACATCACGTTCATATAGGCGAGGAATCTAATGTTGAGCCAAGTAGGTCGCTGACCATTTTAGAGTTAATAGATATTATTGAAGAGGAGATAGTAGCTTAAGGAATTTTGCGCTAAAATCTTAAACAAGTTGATTTATGTGCTAAGTAGCTTATGCTCAACGTAAAAACAAAATTACCAACAGATGAATGGGTAGCGGCGACTTGGGATGAGTACATCGAAGCTATTAGCGATCGCAAACTAGAAAATGCCAAAACCTATTACTACAAAGGACAACTGCGAATTGATATGACGCCCCAAGGTTACGACCATTCCTACGATAACTCCCTGATTGGCTACTGTGTGCAATTATTTGGTGGCATCAGAGGCATTCCTATTAGCGGACTCACTAACTGCACTTTCAGGCGAGGGAATGAAGCAGAAGCTCAACCCGACTTAGCCTTTTACATTGGTGAAAATGCCGAAATTATTCCACCCAATACAACTATTGTCGATCTAAATATTTACCCGCCACCAGATTTAGTCATCGAGATTGCTAAAACTTCTCTTGCAGATGATATCGGTAGCAAGCGAATGTTATACGAACAATTGGGAGTGAGAGAATATTGGGTTGTCAATGTAGTGCGAGCTTTATTGATTGCTTTTGCGATCGCTGATGGTGGAAGTAGGCAAATAACACAATCTCAAGTATTACCCAATTTACCATTTAGCTTATTAGAAGAAGCTTTGCGGCGGGGTCGTGAAAGTGGTAGAAGTCAGATATACGGTTGGTTAATTGGTCAAATGCAGGAAATTGGTAATTAGCAGCAAACAAGGACGGCTGAAAATGAACAAAGAATTTAATGTAATTATCGAGCGAGATTCTGAAGGTTATTTTGTTGCTTCTGTGCCTAGTCTTCCTGGGTGTCATACGCAAGCAAAGTCACTGGATGAACTGATGGAACGCATTCAAGAAGCGATCGAACTTTGCTTAGAAGTTGAGATGCGATTACGATAATGCTAGCGAACCAAAATAAAACATATCAGTCGATGGATCGACGGCAAAACGAACTCTTTCTAGGAAACCACCCAAACCGATGAAAGAAGGAAAATTTCCCCAATATTCCTCACTATCTGGCACAAAAATAGTCGCCTCTAGCTCCTCATCTTCACCCAACTCTGCCACCAACTTCATACTAAACCGATAAATGTTACCATCCAGCCGCATTCCTCTAATCAACATTCTCTCTCTGCCAATAGCGGAAGCCGGACTAAGCCCTATAATTCGGGCAATTCGAGGTGCCAATACTACATAAGGGGCACCCGTATCAACCACAGCTTCTATTAAAATACCAGCGATGTCTACTTGCAGAATAATGCGATTTGTAACTTCACCTTCCGTAGCTGGACGATAATCATAACGAGCAGCGCCTGTAGCAAAAGTATCGCCATTCAAAAATAACAGGACCATTAATAAAGCACCGTAATTAATACTCCCTTTATATCATCTAATTGAACGACTAATTCGTCAATAGAAGCAGCATCAGCTAATAGCTCACCATTGTAGACTGCGACCCAACGATTCAGATATTTTATCCGGTTTTTCTTCAACCAATCTTGATTCGCAGCAACCATTTTTCGGCGTTCTGGAGAACTAGGACTAACTGTTACTTTTGGAGGGGCAAGAACATGGGCGTAATACTTGATTTTTTCGTGTTCGGGGTATAATTCAACTGCTCGGAAAGCCAATTGCCTTGCTATATGCAAACCTCCTCGCTCGAAGTCAGATTTAATCGCAGCTATGAAATCTTCTGGTGAGTTGTAAGTCGTTGGGAAACCTCTGGCTGATAATTCAACCTGAAACTGTTCCCAAGGGGTAATTTCTTCAGTCTTCATAGTTATATTTGCCAATTGCAAACCTATTTTTATCTGCTATGAATATAGCAAAATAATTATATGCTTAAATGCTGCGATCGCAATACCAAAGACTCGTTGATGAGCGATCGCATTTCGTGCGAGACTAAAAAAGACTCACTCTAGAGCGATCGCATTTTCTGAAAGAGCAAAAAAGACTCCTGCCCCCCTGCCCCCTACCTTCTCAATTTAGTTGACATACCGGAAGTTTTGCTAATTCTTCAGGATGGGTGACAAAGTAATCTTTCAGCCAGTCGCAACCCCGCGCTAGCAGTAAATCCAAGTTGCCAACAGTTTCCACATTCCACACTCTGGCAGTGCCGTCATATGAGGCGGTGACGATGCGTTGGCCGTCGGAACTGAAGTTGGCCCTACTGACAGGAGACTGATGTCCTTTGAGTTCGGCTAATTGTTTACCCGCTAAATCCCATACTCTGGCGGTTTTGTCATCTGAGGCGGTGACGATGCGTTGGCCGTCGGGACTGAAGTTGGCGCTACTGACAGGATACTGATGTCCTTTGAGTTCGGCTAATTGTTTACCCGATAAATCCCACACTCTGGCGGTGTTGTCAAACAAGGCCGTGGTGACGATGCGTTGGCCGTCGGGACTGAAGTTGGCGCTACGGACAGGATACTGATGTCCTTTGAGTTCGGCTAATTGTTTACCTGATAAATCCCACACTCTAGCAGTGCTGTCACCTGATAGGGTGGTGACGATGCGTTGGCCGTCGGGACTGAAGTTGGCGCTACTCTTGGCGCTACCCATAGGATTCTTATGTCCTTTGAGGATAGCTAGTTGCTGACCCGATAAATCCCACACTCTGGCGGTGTTGTCATCTGAGGCGGTGACGATGCGTTGGCCGTCAGGACTGAAGTTGGCGCTGTAGACAGGATACTGATGTCCTTTGAGGATAGCTAGTTGCTGACCCGATAAATCCCATACTCTGGCGGTTTTGTCATATGAGGCGGTGACGATGCGTTGGCCGTCGGGACTGAAGTTGGCGCTGTTGACACCATACTGATGGAGGATAGCTAGTTGCTGACCCGATAAATCCCATACTCTAGCAGTGCTGTCATTTGAGGCGGTGACGATGCGTTGGCCGTCGGGACTAAAGTTGGCGCTGTAGACATAACCCGGATGCCCTTTGAGTTCTGTTAATAGCTGACCCGATAAATCCCACACTCTGGCGATGTCATTTGAGGCGGTGACGATGCGTTGGCCGTCGGGACTGAAGTTGGCGCTGTTGACACCATACTGATGTCCTCTGAGGATAGCTAGTTGCTTGCCCGATAAATCCCACACTCTGGCGGTGTTGTCTTTTGAGGCGGTGACGATGCGTTGGCCGTCGGGACTGAAGTTGGCGCAACTAGCAGAACTCTGTCCTTCGAGGATAGCTAGTTGCTTGCCCGATAAATCCCACACTCTGGCGGTGTTATCATATGAGGCGGTGACGATGCGTTGGCCGTCGGGACTGAAGTTGGCGCTACTGACAGAATTCCCATGTCCTTTGAGGATAGCTAGTTGCTTGCCCGATAAATCCCACACTCTGGCGGTGTTATCATTTGAGGCGGTGACGATGCGTTGGCCGTCGGGACTGAAGTTGGCGCTACTGACAGAATTCCCATGTCCTTTGAGTTGACTCTGCTCGTGAATGTTGTCCAGAATAGTCTCTAAAGCTAAAAGCGGACTGGCAGTGGGATATTCTTCGAGAGGGCGATTTTTAACCAGCGCTTTTAAGTCTTGCCCAGCCTGCATCGCTGATAATAAAGCTTCGATTTCTTGATATTCAAATTGCCCTGAAGCACTTGTCACTTCTTGTTCTATTTTCGCAATTTCCTGGGCTTCTCGTAGTTGTTGCGCTGCCTTACCTGCAAGTACCCCTGCAATGGTGGCCGCCACCAAGGATAGCGCCAGAATAACGGAACCGATGCGAATGCGTTGCTGTGCCTTCTCCGTCGCCTTGGCTAAAATTTCATTAGCTTGCTTTTCTGTCTCCAAAGCTTTTCTTTCTGCATCTAAGTTAATTTCGGCTTCCAGTTTTTCGAGTTCCCTAGCTCTTTTTTCCGCCTCCAAAGCGATTTCCACTTCTCGCTTATCCAAATCTTGGCTAGCCGTTAAAAACTGATAATCTTTATCGCTCAAACTTTTATCAGCCGCCCAAACAAGTGCATCCTGCAATGCCTGTCCCCGCAACAGCCGCGATTCATCCTGGCAATCTGAATCTAACCAAGCTGCGAATGCTTCCGCGTAGGGACGCAGATTCGCTAATTCTTTCTCCACCCAACTCAGGTTAAAAACTTCCTCATAAATGCGGTTGCTAACGCGAACTTGTCCTGACTGCCTCACCACTAACCCGGTTAGTCGCAATTCCATTTGTTCGTCGCTGTCATCTGCTGTTACTCCTCCCTTTTGCAAAATTTGCTGATACAATCCCAACAAGCGAGAAGCGCGTTTTTCGTTGACGAGGATGCGGTCTCTAATTGTCTTCAAATGCTCCGGTTCATCTTGCGCTTCCCAATTTTCAATAACCTTCGCCAGCACCAAATCTGCTACCCAATCTTCGGGATTTTCGCTTATTTCTGCATTGGCAAAAATGAGCTTGCAAACTTTTTGAGTTAAAAACGGTTGTCCTCCCGTCCAATCAAATATTGCTGGAATCAGCGCCATTGGATTGCTGATTTTTGCTGCAAAACCTTGCGCTAGGGGTTCTGCTTCTTCGAGTTGAAAGCCTGTTAATTCAATGGCACGACCAATATTAAAAGGCGTGCGTCGCTTGTCTCTAATCAAATCTGAGGGTGTCGCAACTCCAATTAAGGCAAAGCTGATGCGTTGGTATTCTGGATTATCTGCCCTTCTATTATAGCAGTCGCGAATAACTGCAAAAAAGTCATCTATATTAAATTTTAAGCTGAGTATGCTGTCTATTTCATCAACAAAAATTACTATATTTTCAGATATTGATTTCAACAGCACTTCTTCGATAAACTTGCTGAATCTTTGCACAAAAGACAGCAAACCTTTCTCAGTCCACCAAGTATCTAAATCGAAATTATCGTATAAATTCAAACTACCGACAATGCTATCAATTACGCCAGCGTACCATTGCTCTGGCGTGATATCCGAAGTTCCAATCGCTGTAATATCAATGGCAGCACAGGCAATTCCTTCTGCTTGCAATCGCTGCATTGTTCGCACCCGCAAGCTAGACTTTCCCATCTGCCGCGAATTCAACACATAACAAAAATCAAGTGCTTTCAACCCCTCATAAAAATTATCATCTGCCTGTCGTTTCACGTATGTGGGCGCATCTGGTGGCAAGCTGCCGCCGACTTGATATTGATAGTTTGAGTTTGCCATTTTGGCTATCTCCATCTGCATCTAAAATTAATGTGATTGCGTCTATATAATACCCAAGGGTAGGGGCACGGCGGCGATAAATTTGGCGGATAGATACAAACATAGTTGATGCCGTGCCCCTACTGGAAATTAACTAAGTCTATTGCCGAAATATAACCTATACAAATCGCACAAAGGCATCACATTATTACCCTGAAACTTTACTAACCCCATACTGCGAAGTTTAAACGCCTCTAATGTCCCTATTTGGATCGGATTACTTGCTACCACCACCTGCTTAATAGCTGCTGCCAAATTAGCATCATTTTCCAAGTTTAATAAGTGGCGACGCAAATGGTCATAATACGGCCCTTCTTCCGTAGGAGCTACTTGCAGCAACCTATCTAAAGTAATTCGGCCTCGTGTAATTTCATAAAGAGCCAATCGCACTAAATAAGGATGTCCGCCAAACATTGCCATTATTTGCTCAATTTCTGCCGCAGACAAATTTAAATTGTGCCGTTTGACTAAATCCTGGATCTGTGCCAAGTTCAACTCTGGCAATTCAATGGGCAATCCCACATTGAAAGGAGATTGATTGATATTCAGCGGCACATAAACTTCTTTAGAATGGACGATCACCAATCTCAGTTTTTTCCAAGTTGCGTCATTCTTAGCCCGTTCGTGCCAAGCTCGCAAAAGTCCAAAGAAGTCTGTAGCAATTTCTGGATGTTGGAAAACTTGATCTACTTCATCCAAGGCCAAAGTCAGCGAGCTATTTATTTCTGATAAGATATACCTTTGAAAGTAGTTTGTACACTTATTCTTACTACCCAGAACTCCCTTCCAATACTCATCCAGCCGATCGGGTAGATTCAATTCATAGGTAATGCTGGCACAAAACCACTGCAAGAATCGATCGAGACTGGTGAGAAATTCTGCGTCTGCTGACTGAAAATTTAAGGATACCGTGCGATCGCCTGATCGCTTAGCATGATGGAGAATGCGCGTCATCAGCGAACTTTTGCCCATCTGCCGAGGTGCCTTGATGCGGATGAGCGCCCCCGGCCTTACAATTGTGTCGTAACAGTCAGTTTCTATGGGCGGACGTTCCACATAAAAGCGAGATTCCAGTCCCACCTGACCTTCAGGATTATCCAGACTTAACTGGAAAACATTACTCCCTTCCGCAGTACGCAATGCTTCCAGCATTTCACTTGCACTCAAAAAGCGATCGCGTGTGTGAGTTCTCAGAGCTCGACCTAAAACTGCTGCTAACCTGGGATTGAGGTTTGCCCCACTCTCCTCCAGATTCGCTGCCTGATTTTCCCAGATAATTTCGCCGGTAATGGGGCTAGTTTCCAACTGATAGGGCGATTTGCCTGTCAGCAGATAAGCAGCAGTCATCCCTAAACTGTACAAATCGCTGGCGAAAACGGGTCTGCCTACTGCCTGTTCTGGCGGCATAAACCCAGGCGAACCTATAATTACGCTTGAGATAGCATTACTTTCGGGATCTAACCCTGTTCCCATTGTTTCCTTGACTGCGCCAAAGTCAATCAAAACCGGGTTATCATCTCTCTGTCGCAGAATAATATTATCCGGTTTAATATCTCGATGAATGATGCCTTTGCTATGCACGTAATCCAGCACAGGCAGGAGTTTTAAGAGGAAATCGAAGACAGTGCGATCGCTCAAGGGGCCATCTTTTTGCACCTTTTGCTTGAGCGTCTCCCCTTCAATCCATTCCTGGACTAAATAAAATTGTCCCGCTTCCACAAAATAAGCATACAACTGGGGAATTTGCGGGCAATCCTCTCCCAGCGCCTCCAAAATAGCCGCTTCCCGCTCAAATCGTTTCTGCACTTGGTATGTCGCATTTTGGGTCAGCGGTTTGAGTCGTTTGATCGCACAGCGACGCTTTGATGGCATTTGAGTATCTTCTGCCAGAAAAGTTTCCCCAAACCCGCCACTCCCCAAAGACTGAAGGATGCAATAGCGATTGTTCAAAAGGTTTCCCATCTGATGCACTCTCTGAGGCTTTCCCAAGACTTAGGCGTTATTTTTACCAGAGTACAGCCATTGACATCGCCTGGTGCCAGATTTCATTAAAATGTCACACTTGTGCTTTGTGGCAAAGTGCGATCGCACAGTAAGTATTTATCCCCACTAACTTAATTTTAAGATAACTCTTCCTCTATTCGTAGGACGAAACATTATTCGCAAATTCAGGAATATCTTTACTCAACAACCCAAGCAGTTCATTAACAGTCAGTGGCGGCTTTCTAAGAGCCTGAGACTGTCGCCGTACTACTTCAACCATCTCATCTGGGTATTCGTCAAAAATGTTGCATAAAAATTCATCTGGAGACTGCGCTTTTATATTCCAAGGAGCCAGGTCATTTGCTTGAAAGTGCTTGAGATTTGAGGTAACAATAATCTTAGCGTTAGCCATTACAGCAGCAGCAAGAACATGACGATCTCCTGGGTGGTTTGTCATCACTTCCGCTAGACCAGCAGGAACTTCAACCATTGCTTTAGAAAAAGCTGCTTTGATTGCTACTTCAAGTTTCATTGCTAACTCAGCCGTCATCCGTCCTTGACCCACAAGGTTGCGAGTTGCACCGTTAAGGATTTCTTGCGACCAATACGGCAGATAAAGTTCTGCTTCCGCTGTGCAAAGAAGGAGGTCACGCAAGTACATGGGAAATAAAACGCAAGAGTCTAAAAGAACAGGCAATTTAGTTGTTGTAGGGGTTAAATTACTCCTATTCATAGAATCCTGCTTCTTGGCTCATTTGAATTAGCTCATCCAGAGCTTTACCGCGCTTTTGATCCCGGTTTTCCTTATACTTCATCAAATCTTGAAACCGAATCCGTCGATGTTTTCCTACCTTAATATAAGGAATTTCTTCCTCTTCCAGTAACTTAATTAAAAAAGGTCTTGAAACATTCAAAATATCGGCAGCTTCCTGTGTGGTTAATTCGTGATTGTGGGGAACCAAATAAATTACCTGACCTGATGCAATCTTCTTAACGATATCGCGTAACATACTGCGAACAGACTCAGGAATTAGAACTTCTTCTCCGTTGCTTTCCACTAATTTTATTTGTGAATTTTCCTGGTTGAGGGTTTGTGCTAATTTTGCGATCGCCTCTGCTTCTTCTGGCCCAATAACTGACTCCAATGGCAATCTTTGCTTCAGCATAATAGTACAAGGGTATATGTTCTTAGAGCATAACAGCAATTCGCAATAAACGCAATAGTCGCATTAAACGAAATGTATCTATTGCAGTTTCACCAGCCATGAGGGTCAATTTTCCCAAACTCGTCTGCGATGTTTAATGTCGGTTTCAGATAAAATAAATTCTTCTTAAACCTCTATTCCCAACTCTGCTTTCCCTTTCTCCCAAGGAATAGCCGCTTCTTTGTTCTCCCGTGCAAGACGAATTTCCTCTGCATCTTCCAAATCTTCTAAAATAGTCAATAGTTCTGACCAAACTTCTACACTGAGTTGGACAGCAGATTTATTTCCCTCTGCATCTACCACAAATTGAACTTTTTCCAACAGTTGTTTCGCATTCATATTTTTTTCTGACTCTTGATATAATTAACGCAAGTTGCTAGTTATTTATATAAAGGGTATGTTGTTGCGCTTTAGCGCTCTTATCCTAGCTGTAATAAGAGCGCTAAAGCGCAAC
>NZ_JAIQZM010000024.1:7985-104691 GCF_023333595.1 Argonema galeatum A003/A1 | reverse complement strand
CTGCTATCAATGGTTAATTGGTAGCTACTAATTAAATCACAAAAAGGCGCTCTCCGAAAGGGGGCGCTTTTTTGTTTGGGCTTTTTGTTTAAAGTTAGGTTATAGAGCAGAAAGTTTTGCAACTTCTTGCAAAGCTTTAAAATCACAATCAACCTAAAAAAGAGGCTTTGGCCATGACACAAGCCATACCTAAAAAAGTCACGTTTAACGAATTCATCGCCTGGTATCCAGAAAACTCAGAACACCGCTACGAACTGCACAACGGGGTAATCGTTGAAAAGCTAAAACCAACAGGCGAACATTCAGAACTTGGTGGCTTTCTCAGCTTCGAGATAGGTCTTCAGTGTCGCAACAGTCAACTTCCTTATTTTATTCCCAAAGAATGCGTAGTTAAACCCTTTCGCGTTTAGGTACGTTGTTGCGCTTTAGCGCTAAAGCGCAACAACGTACCTAATAGCCTATTTCCAATCCGTCGGCTATTTCTGGACTTGCACAGATTGAAGCTGAGAAAATGGTTGAATAATCAGGGTAATATTCGAGTTGCCAATCACTTCGCAGATATCCCCTTCTTCTAGTGTTGTAGGGGATAAGGTTCGAGCATTCCAATAGGAACCCCTAAAGGCAACTCTGCCAAACCAATAAGGTCGCTGTTTTGGCGGTTCCACTGTGATAACAGTTGCTTCTCCGGTAAGGAAATTGTCATAATCAACGGCTGATTTAATTGCCGAATTTTGCTGTATAATGCGAGAGAGAATTGATTTAATCGATTCCATTTTAACAACCTCCTTTGGGTTGAATTACAGAGAAAATGGGTAGGTTGGGTTGAGGTACGAAACCCAACAAATGCGTCGGGTTTTGCTTCATTAAATTTCTATTCAGGCAAACTTAATACCAATTTCTGCTCATTAGGAAACTGACCTCCAAGCGCGAAATAGGCAGCAGCTTGGAGAATAATTTCGCTAAACAAAATGCGGTGAAAAATGTTATTTTTGGTGAGGCTGCAAAAATGACGAACAGCTTTGATTTCACCTTCCCAGGAAAAGGGAGCATTTAATAGGATGTGATGACTGTCATGTATTGCTCTAAAGAAGAGGTTAGTAGCAGGACTTAAAACGACAGGATTGTTAAAATCAACGCTAATTTCTAGCACTCCTGTTTTCTTAACTTTAGCCGCCATTTCTTCAGAGGAATGATAGGGTTGACCGTAGACGTAGCGCGTGATGATGGGTAAGTCTATGTATAAACGCCGTATCCAGATGTCGAAAGATTCTTTACTTGTATCTGAGAGTTGTTGTTCTTCTGATTTGAGGTAATGTTTGCCTAAGTTTTGTTGGTAACTAGAATCATTTTGGGCTTTCTCCAAGTAATAGGTTATGGGTTTGTGTGAAAGATGTAACTCGTTGGCGCGTAACTTGTGTTGCTGGGTAGATTGCAGAGGCATTTTCATAATAAACTCGCTTTTGTTGGAAAATTAACCTTCATGCTTTCACTCTAATAAGAGTTGATTTAGTTGGTAATAATTGACGTAGTTATTTTTGCTTTTATGTAGTTTTATTAGTTCAATAATTTGATATAATTTAATTAATAGAAATAGTTTTTATAGTTGAAATAGTCCAAATAGTTGAAATAGTTCTTGAGGTACGTTGTTGCGCTTTAGCGCTAAAGCGCAACAACGTACCTCAAGAAAGTGATATATTGAAATGGAGGTTTCAGAAGCCAGGTTCCTCACTCCTTGCATTGCCATAGGTAATCCATAATGACACCCGAACAAGTAAAATTTATTAACGAAATCGCAGCCGAACTGAAAACGCAGCCGGGATTTAATTTGAGAGAAGAAGTCTTTTTTCCCCTGCGTTACGATAAACATCGCCCAGTCACATTTCAACAAACACAAATTGCTCAAGAATTGATGCCAAAAGATCTTCGTCTTGGTAAGGGAGATTATGCAACGTCAATTGGCACAACTTCGCAAAATGTTGTGCAGGCGATGGTGAATCTATATAAAGAAGAAATGGAAAAAGATGGTGTTAATCTCGATATCTTAATTAATGGAAAACAAGGACAAAGAGGCACTTGGCGAGAGGCTTATTATTGGTTATGGAATCACAAATACCTGCGATGGCTAGGGCTACATAGCTGGGAAATATTGCACGATAATGCTAAATCTTCTGCCAATTGGCTACAGTTTTTAACAAAAGAGGAAATGGCATCAGTGCAAAGGGGAACTAGAGCCTTAATTCTGCCATCTCCACCGCCTTCGGCACAGAAAACAACGATTCCGGCAAATCAGTCGCTTTGGATGTTAGTTGATTTGGAATTACAGAAAGATAAAAATTATCAATTGCTGTTGTTGAATCGCAGCCAACAGGGGCAATGTTTACTCTGTCCATCTTCCGCTTATGCACCGAATTCTATCATCGAAAAACCGCCCATTGTGCTGCCGCAAAAGGATGCTTGGGCTGGTAATAGCAAAGAAAAGTTTGTGTTTGGAGAAGTGGGAAAGGAGGAATTTTTAGCGATTAAATTAGAGAAACCTTTGAATTTACCTTGGTTGACTCCCCGCGAAGATGAAGCTTTACCAGAATGGAATGCGGAACGGATTAAGGAGTTATTTGAACAATTGGAACAGCAAGGTAATTGGGAAGTTTTTTATCAAAGTTTTGAAGTGGTGGAATGAGAAACTGAGGTCGCCCACACCCGCAAGAGACTCAAGTCTCTTGCTAATAGCGAAAGTCCATTAAAATGGACTGGGAGATTTAGTATTCAGTCCACTTGTAGGGGCGGATTTAGCAAATATCCTTTGTTTCCTACAAATCGCATTAGAACAAAACCCGCCCCTACTTTAGCTATGACGCTGCGATTTGAATCGCAGGCGGGCTATAAGCGTAGCCATTGTCTCTATGTAGAATTAAAACTTTACAGTTTATTATAGATCGTAGGTTGGGTTGAGCGACAGAGAAACCCAACAAATGCTAGAATTGGTTAGGTTTTATAACCTTAAAGCAACCTACTGAATTTCTTCATTATCTCCAAAACTCACATCTTCATATAAACTATCAATGCTAGTCCGAAAATCGATGCTTGCTAAATGAATGTCACTGCCTTGATTGTAGGTTTGCAATACCCAAAAACCCTCAGCATTGCGGCGGAAGCATTCTAAACGCTGGCGCTTTTGGCTAATTAAAACGTATTCTTGGAGGGTTTCTAATTGCTGATAGTCGGAAAACTTATCACCTCTGTCGAACGCTTCTGTTTTTGGCGATAAAACTTCGACAATTAAACAAGGATATTTTTTATGATTGGGAAATGCACTATCTCTGGCATCACAAGTTACCATCACATCAGGATAGTAAAAGATATTGGCTGTTTCAATATAGGCTTTCATGTCCGCCATATAGACACGGCAGCCAGTCCCTCGGACATGACTTCTTAACAGGGCAAATAAGTTTCCGGTGATGGTAACATGGGCATCACTAGCCCCAGCCATTGCGTAGATTTGTCCATCAATATATTCGTGTTTGATGGGGCTGAGTTCCTCTCCTGTGAGATAATCTTGAGGAGAAATGTAATTTTGGCTTTGATTGGCGATCATTGTTTTGGGAATAGAGTTATTATATGATTATATCATTTGAAAAAAGCAATTACAGAGAAGGATATCTCATTCAATTATTCAATATTTTCAGGATCATCGCACTCAGGGGGTAAAAAATCAGGATTAAGAACTTCTTCTACAGTAAAGGGAGACTCTGGGGGAAATATTTTAATAGATAAACCTGTTTCACCTGCGGCTAGTTCCCTAGCATCTTGATAAGATTCATTAAAAATCTCTTCAAAAAACCGATATAAACTCGGACTGGTTTTGAAGGTGTCTCGGAGGCGTTGACGATGTTCTCGAATGATATAAAGCCAACTATTTGTTCGTTTTTGCGACTGATATTTATACTTAAGTAAGTGCATTAAAAGTACCCTCAAATTACTTTCTAAAGCATTTTTATCGCTTCTCCCTATACTTTCCAGTTCCTCTAGTAAGTTTTCTAAATCTATTTCGGCAAACTTCCCCTCTTTTAATAAGTTGATAGTTGTCTGTAACCACAGATAAAAATCCTGTTCGTAAAGGGATGTTATGGCAGTTGTCATTGATTGAATAGTTGTCATTTTTTTTGACTCCCTTTCTCTTCTCTACTTAAGTATACCAGATTCTATAGTTTATCGCTATATAGGGTCAAGAAACCGGGTTTCTGTTATAATTGTTGTCAGCCCACACCCGCCTCAGACTCAAGTCTGAGGCTAATAGCGAAAGTCCATTAAAATGGACTGAAAGATTAGTATTTAGTCCACTTAAGTGGACTTTAGCTATTAGCCGGCGAATCAATTCGCCGGCGGGCCGCAAGCGAAGTCCATTAAAATGGACTGAAAGATTAGTATTTAGTCCACTTAAGTGGACTTTAGCTATTAGCCTGCGATTTGAATCGCAGGCGGGCTGCAAGCGTTGCCATTGTCTCTGTGTAGAATTAAAACCTCATTAATTCGCCAACAATATTATGGATTTTCGGGCGGGCTAAAACGGCAGGCGCAAGATCTGAGTAAACGTAAGGATATCGAGTAAAATCATTCTTCCAAAGCATCCCAAAGTTCAGGCATCGGTTCATGAAAATCGGCAGCAATTGTAATTGGCATTCCCCGCAGTGGATAATGTTTTGGAGGTGAAGGATCTGGTTCCACATCAATGGGATAATGAAAGGTAGCATCAGGATGGTAAAATTTGCCTTGTTCTGCTTTGGAAAAGTTATAGTCGGATTTCATAGTTGCCTCTTTCGATTTGACTCTGTTCTTAATTATAGATTGTTAATTGATAAGAAAGGAAAACAACAATGGACGAACAACGCATCGCCGCCTATTACCAACTCATCCAAAAATTGCTCGAATGTCCCAACGGGGAAGAATCGCAAATATTAAATGACAACTTCGAGTTAATCGACCCCGGACTTTTGCAAGCGATAATCGTATTTGCTAAACAATTCGATGATAACGGCAACCAAAATGATGCTAACTTTTTAAGTAACCTTGCCTTGCAACTGGGGAAATTTCTCGGTAGCGAACAGCAGGAAACAACAATTAGAAAAGAGACAGCCCATATTTTATTTGATTGGGGAGTTAAACAGTTTTATATCAGTCGGTTTGTCGTGGCTTTTGAGTGCTGGCAACAGTGCCTTATCATTTATCAAGCCATTCATGATCTTCAAGGGGAAGCAAATTCTCTGGGAAGTTTAGGTATCGCTTACAACTCTCTGGGACAATTTGAACGAGCGATTACTTTTCACGAAAAGTCTTTAGCCATTAAACGTCAAATTCAAGACTGCCAAGGAGAAGCGACTTGTCTTGGAAATTTAGGTATTGCTTACCACTCTCTGGGAGAATATGAAGAAGCGCTCAATTGTCACAAACAGTCTTTAGATATTAGTCGGGAAATCAAAGACCCTCAAGGAGAAGCGGCTTCACTGGGAAATTTAGGTATTGCTTACCACTCTCTGGGAGAATATGAAGAAGCGATTACTTTCCACGAAAAGTCTTTAGCTATTAAACAGGAAATCAAAGATCCCCTTGGGGAAGCAAATTCTCTGGGAAGTTTAGGCAATGCTTACCACTCTCTGGGACAAGTTGAACGAGCGATCAATTTCTACGAAAAGTCTTTAGCCATTTGTCGGAAAATTAAAAACCGTCTTGGGGAAGAGATTTCTCTAGGATGTTTAGGCAATGCTTACTCCTCTCTGGGACAATTTGAACAAGCGATTACTTTCCACGAAAAATCTTTAGTCATTAGTTTGGAAATCAACCACCGCCTTGGGGAAGCGGATTGTCTGCGAGGTCTAGGCAATGCTTACTACTCTCTGGGACAATTTGAACGAGCGATCACTTTTCACGAAAAGTCTTTAGTCATTACACGGGAAATCAAAGATCGTCTTGGTGAAGCAAATTCTCTGGGAAGTTTAGGCAATGCTTACGACTCTCTGGGACAATTTGAAATATCAATCAATTACCACGAACAGCATTTAGCCATTAGTCGGAAAATTAAAAATCGTCTTGGGGAAGGGTATGCTCTGGGAAATTTAGGCGGTGCTTACCACCAATTGCAGCAAACAGAGAAAGCCATTGAGAACTCTCGAAACTGCCTCAAAATTCCCACCTCCAAAACTATGCCACCCCTATGCTTCAAAGCTGGTCGCAACCTCGGTAACATCGGCTTCACTCAAGGCGACTGGCATCTCGCCTTAGAAGGATACGAACCCGCCATGCAAGCAGTCGAACAACTCCGCAAAGGTTCAACCACCGACAAACGCCGCCAAAAAATCATTGCAGAAGCCATCTCCGTTTACGCAAAAGCCGTCCAATGCTACATCAACCTCAAACAATACGATAAAGCCGTCGAAACCGCAGACCGTTCCCGTTCCCGCCACCTCGCCGACTTATTTTACAGCAGCAAAGACCTCTACCCCAAAGGCGAAATTCCCCCCGAAGTCGAGGAATACTATCGCCTGCAACAGCAAACCAACCGTTTGCGTTTTTCTGACAATGACAGAATGAAAGAACTCGCCACCACCCGCCAAGCAACCCGCAACGCCGAAGCGACCATTGAAAAGATTGAAGAATTAGAAGCAGAAAAACAGCAAGCTTGGCTGAAAATTCGCAGCAAAGACCAAGTTTTGGCGGGTCAATTGCAACCAAACCCTCTCAGTTTCGACCAGATGCAAGCCTTAATTCCCGATGCCGAAACCGCTATCCTCAATTTTTACACTACAGGCGAACATACCCACATTTTCATCTTGCGAAAAAATCAACCAACCCAACTCTACACCTGCGAAGGTCAAGGAATTGAAACTTTGCAAATTTGGATATTCAACAACTGGTTAAAACCTTATAAAGAAAACCCAACCGTATGGCAAATTCAAATGGGTGAATTTCTCTCCCAACTCGCCAACCGCCTGCAAATTAATAAACTAATTGACCAACATCTCAACGGCATCAAAGAACTAATTATTATCCCTCATTTGTACCTGCATCAAATCCCCTTTGCTGCCTTACCTTTAAACAACATTCCCATTCCCTACAGCGATACAGCTTCCGACAAAAAACGCGGTTTGATGGCTGTCCGCAAACCATCAAACACCCCTGACAAAACTCCATCCCAACAACCCGAATACCTCAGCGATAAATTCCGCATTCGCATCGTTCCCAGTTGCCAAATTCTCAACTTTTGCCACCAGCGAGGCGACCTCAAACCTGCGACAATGGGAATCGTGGAAAATGCCACAGGCGACCTCGTTTTCACTGGCTACGAGTGCGAAACCCTGGCAACTATGCACAACGTTATCTCAGATAATCGCCTCCAATACAAGCAAGCAACTATCAGTAACTATCAAAATTTACTCGATCGCGTGCAAGTCCTCCATTCCAGCCATCACGCCAGTTCCCAACTCGATAATTCCCTGGAATCAAAACTGTATTTATTCGACGGCGAAATCAACCTCGGTCGCATTTTCACCTGGAGATTTTCGCAGCTAGCCGAAGTGTTTCTCTCCTGCTGCGAAACTAATTTAACCCTCACCCAAATTACCGACGATCCGCTTTCGATTGCTAGCGGTTTCCTCTGTGCTGGTGCGAGAAATGTGGTCAGTACTTTGTGGGCTGTGGATGATTTAGCAACGGCTTTGTTTTGTATTTTATACTATCAGGAAAAGCAGGATAAAAGCCGATCGGAAGCAATCCGCCAAGCACAATTTAAGCTGCGTAACTTGACAGGCGATGAATTATCTGTTAATTATAAACAGCAGTTAGAGGATTATTTTGAACAGCAACAATGGGGAGACAATAAAGTAGAAATTCTCTATAAGCAGCGATTAAAATTAAATCTGCTTTGTCGAGAAATATTGCCCTTTGTCAGTCCCTACTATTGGTCGGGTTTTGTATCGCAGGGTTTATCATAATTTATAGGTACGTTGTTGCGCTTTAGCGCTCTTTCTGGGTTGGGTTGAGGTACAAAGCCAACCTACACATTAGTTCGATCGCACAATTAAATTTGAGTAATTTTTTACCGCAGATAAAAGCAGATGAACGCAGATGTAGTTTTGGATCGATCGCCATCTAGAGGCGATTCTTAGGTATGTTGTTGCGCTTTAGCGCGAAATCTGGCGCTAAAGCGCAACAACGTACCCAAGAGTGGTTTTTATGGCTGGGAAGTGGCGGTAGTTCTCGGCGCTGGAATTGTGATATCGATCGGTGTCACTTCTGCCGCCAGTGCAGTCAAGGGAGGCTGAATAGCAGCAGAATTACCTACAACCAAGGTGGTGATTTTCTCTGGCTTGAGGTAAGTACGGCCAACGCGCTGCACGTCAGCTGCAGTGGTTGCTTCTACCTGGCGTCGATAACGGAACAAAAAATCATCCGGGTAGCCGTAGTACTCGTATCGCATTAAGCGCGATAAAGTTTGGCTGGGGTCTTGAAAGTTGAATACAAAAGAATTCAGGGTTGATTCTTTAGCTAAAGCTAATTCTTCTGGCGTCACTGCTTCAGCTTGAATGCGCTTAATTTCGGCGAAGATGGCTTGAATAAATGGCACTGTAGCTTCGGAACGAGTTTGTCCTCCAGCAAGGAAGACGCCGGGGTAGTCATAGCGGGGACTCCAAGCGCCGTAGACGCTGTAAGCTAGACCTTGGCGCGATCGCACTTCATTAAAAAGCCGCCCGCCAAAACCATTCAGCACCCCATTCAAAACATCCAGCGCCGCATAGTCGGGACTGTTCAACAGACCGCCCAAGTGCCCCATCTGAATATAACTCTGAGTCAGCTGAGGTCGATCGACAAAAAAGATCCCTCCCTGGTTCGCCTGAGAAACGGCTGGCAAAGGCGGTATTTTCAGTTGCGGATTTGGTTTCCAGTTGCCAAACTTTTCCTGGATCAGTTCCCGCATTTTTTTACTGTCAAAATCTCCCACAATGCCCAGCATCATATTGTTGGGATAGAAATATTGCTGGTAAAAATTCACCAAATCTTGCCTGGAAATATTGTCCAGATTAGCGTACTCAATCGTGCGGGAGTATGGGCTACTTTCCCCGTAGATTAGTTTCTGGAATTCTCGGCTGGCAATGCCACCGGGATTGTCGTTGCGGCGGGCTATATCGCCCTTCGCTTGCGTTTTGCCTAAATCAATTTTGTCCTGGGCAAATACTGGTTCCTGAATTACCTCGGCAAATAGCGCAAACACTTGCTCTAAATCTTCGGTGAGGCTGCTAAAACTAGCGCTACCCGAAGAAGTCCCTATACTGGTTTCTACTGAAGCGGCCCGTTGTTCCAGCAGAGTATTCAATTCATCGGCTGAGTGCTTCTTTGTGCCTCCATTCCGCATCACTTCCCCTACTAACCCAGCCAAACCAACTTTTTCTGCTGGTTCCCAGCGATCGCCTGTGCGAAACAGCGCTGTACCGCCGATCAGGGGAAGTTCCCGGTCTTCCATCAAATACACTATTATGCCGTTGTCCAGTTTATAGCGAGTGTAAGCGGGCAGCTTGATTTCTGGCAGCGGTGGAAAGGTCAACTCGGTATAATGTCTGGCTCCTTGGGCCACGGCTGGCAAGCGCAATACCATCAGAAGCAGTATTGTCACCACCATTAGCGTCAGGGCTTTGACAATCCGCTGCTGACTCATAAAAATTTTTGATTTTCGATCGAAAAGCACTTTTCGTCCTCTTCCCTGCTCGTCTATTTTTTTACCGTCGCAATTTGACACCCATGGGTGTCAAATTTTCGTTAACTCCTCTTGTTCGCGTTCTTTGCTAGAGGGGTTCCATTTCCTTTATTGCTCTTTGGACAGAAGACGCCCAATGGTGCGATTGGATGGCTGGAATGTTGCTTGTGCAACGCGCTGGATATCGGCGGGGGTGACAGCTGCGATCGCTTCCAACTCCGTGAACAAGTTTTTCCAGCTACCTGTTTTGACTTCGTATTCCACTAACAAAGATGCCATACCATCATTAGAATCAAGCGAGCCCAACAAGCCAGCACGCGCTTGCGTTTTGACCCGATCCAATTCCTCTGCTGAAACTGGCTCAGTTAAGAGCCGATCGATTTGAGATCGCAACGCAGTCGCCACCTCGTCAACCGTATGACCGGGAGCCGTCAGCGCATAAAATAGCATCATCGTAGGATACTTATCTCCTGGAAAACCGTTAAAGCCTTGTGCGGTGAGTGCCAGTTGCTGCTTTTCCACCAGCGATTTGTAGAGGCGGGACGTTCTACCATCGCTGAGAATGCTGCCGATCATTTCATAAACTACATTATCGGGATGATTCATTGCTGGGCGATGGTATCCTTCCAAATACCAAGGCTGGGAAGGCAGTCGCAAGGTGACTTCCCTAGTTTGGGTTTGCTTTGGTTCGATCGCTACAGTGTCGTTTGCCTTCGGTTTTGCTTGATAGCGGCCAAAATAAATCTGGGCCAGTCTTTTCACTTCTGCTGGATTGACATCCCCAACAACAGCGATCGTCAACTTACTGGGAACGTAGTGAGTATCGAAAAACTCCTTTACATCTTTTGTGGTTAAATTTCTGATGTCTTTGTCGTAGCCAATTACCGGACGCAGATAGGGATGCACCTTGTAAGCAGTGTCGATAAATGCTTCGAGCATCTTACCGACTGGCGAGTTATCGACACGCAGCCTGCGCTCCTCTAAAATTACATCTTTTTCTTTATAAAACTCTCGGAACACTGGCTCTAGAAACCGTTCCGACTCCAGCGACATCCACAGTTCTAGCTTGTTAGAAGGGAAACTGTAGAAGTAGCGGGTAGCATCGGTGGAAGTATTGGCATTCAGACCGACTCCTCCAGCTTGCTCAACGATCTGACCCAACTCGTTTTGCTTGACTAGATCGGCTGCTTGTGCTTCAACCTTTTGGAACTGGGCCTGTAACTTAGTAACTTCGGCTTCTTTACCAGTTGCTTTGGCTGCTTGAATTTGTTCTGATAGGGTATCTAGTCGATCGAGTAATGGCTTTTCCGCTGCGTAGTTTTTTGTGCCTATGCGCGTCGTTCCTTTGAAAGCCAAATGCTCCAAAAAGTGAGCAACTCCTGTTTTGCCATCTGGCTCGTTGGCACCGCCAACATCGGCGTATGTTAGAAAAGAAACTATTGGTGCTTGGTGTCGTTCCAGCACGATGAACTTCATGCCATTATCGAGGCGAAACTCGGTGATGCGCTGCATCACCCGATCCAAATAGGGCCTAATTGACTCAGATGATGAAAATTTAAGTTTGCTTTCCTCTCCCCGTAGCGCGGGTAATGTGCTTGGTGTCGAGTTTTGGGTACGCGCTAAAGCCGCGTCTGGTTTCAGTCCGCACCACAGCAGAACAGCACATAGTAATGTTATAAGTGTTCGACGCCACCAGTTGTTTTTTATTTGGACTGTCAACTTAAGTAACCACGCAGGCGAGATCATAGACACAGGGAATTGTTTTGCTCTACAAATTTTCCAATGGACGCTGACGCTTTTGCTGTTAAGCTGTTCCATAGCCAAGTATATTTGAAATCTGATAGAAGTGTAAATCCCTGGTTCCCCAAAGCTTAAAACTACCCGCACCAAATTTATCGGTGAAAGTGATAGACATTCTATCGGATGATAGCACGGTGCAGTCGAGTGCATTAAAAGTTTTTTTGTTCAAAAACTGCCGCTTTTTTGCGTAATTAGAGCGGATATCGGATTCCGGAAGAAAAATGATGTGCGATCTCATGTCCTTACGCATCGGTTACCTAAAAAAATCGGTCTTCTTAATCTTATCTGCGTTCATCTGCGTTCATCTGTCTTCATCTGCGGTAAAAATGTAACCAACGATGACAACAGGCAATTTGACGATCTCACTCATGTACTAACGATGCAACCGGACAAGATATTAGACGACAGATTAATGCGGTCATGAATCGCCCATCCGCGCCGTGTGAGCGAACGCCCCTACATAATCTTGTGGCGGGAAGGGAGGAAATCTAGACTATCTAACATAATGATAAATTACTATTTTAGTACTATAATCAAAAAGCGTTCAAAAATATCGAAAAATATGTAAATTTTTGTATAAACTCGTGCTGTTGCTGTTAATCATTATTTAAGACTGATATATTTTTATTAAGATGATAAAAAGCAGCATTGTAGAGATTCGATTAGTATAGAACGATGATTTAATATGGGAATTTTTCACCGAACTCCTCAGCCAGAAGACGCAACGCGCACCCGTATAATCAAGGCAGCGCAAAAGTTGTTTGCCCGCCAGGGTTATGACGGTACGACTACTCGCGATCTTGCGGCGGCGGCTGGGGTGGCAGAGGGAACTTTATTTCGCCATTTTGCCAACAAAAAGGCGATTTTGGTGGAAGTAGCAACGGAGGGATGGGTCGAAATCCTGACGGATTTGTTGACGGAACTGAGCGAAATGGGCAGCTATGAAGCTGTAGCGCAGGTAATGCGGCGGCGGATGCTGAATTTCCACGCTAATGGGGATATGATGCGGGTTTGCTTTATGGAAGCGCAGTTTCACCCGGAATTGCGCGATCGCGTCCAGTCGGAAGTGATTGACAAAATGACGGACGTGGCGGAAGCTTTCTTCCAAACGGCGATGGATAGAGGTATTTATCGCCAGATGAACCCCAAAATAGTGGCGCGGGTGTTTGTAGGGATGTTTGCGATCGCAGGTTTTAGCCACAACACAATTATGGAGCCGGGAGCCTCACCGCAAGCGATCAAGGAAATGGCAGAGGGAATCGCCGATATCTTCCTCAACGGCGTTTTAGCCAAAAATTAGAGCTATTTTGGAGCAAAGCAGATTGCTCATTGTTTTCAATCTAAAATCTAAAATCTAAAATCGATCGCGCTTGTTTAATCCACAGAGATACTTGTTCCACAGAAGGGCAAAGGTCGCGCCGCTGCATGGTTGCAACGTGCAACCGCAAAATTTGTTGGTGCAATCTGTAGGGGGGAATCTGAGCCAGGTGGGTTACAGAACATACCCCAGCGTGTAATAATAGTCCGCAATATTGGCAACCAACGCTGGGGATGCGAGCGAGATCTGCTAAAGCAACCCATTTTTTAACATACTGAATATGGATCTGCAACTGATTTGCCAATGCCTGCCTCGTTTCGGGAGTATTGGCTTTTTCAATTAGCTGCCCAGTCGTAGTAATGCCGCACTCTAGTAGTTGGGATTGGCGATCGTGGCTCAAACCGGGCAGTTGAGCTAGAGGCCAGTCGTATGCTTGGATAGCGCTAGGATGATTGTTGAGTTGACGAGACATCCCTTTTACCTCAAATTGGACAGTTTTGGTATTCTGGCAAGAGTGAGATGCTCCCGGATTGTAAGTTTCTATGATGCAAGTCACGACCGAGATGCCTATTGCCTTGGACATAGCTTCGCTAACGGCGTCGCTAAAAAATGCTCATTCCGACACGCTTGGTGAAGCCAAAACCTTGGCAGACACACTCCGCAAGCGACGGAAGCGACTTTTCGATCTGATTGATTTCCCCGTGGTTCTCTGGTCAGGATGCGCCCCTTCTCGGAATTATCCGGCGAATAAATTGCAGTTTCGAGCCAGCAGTCACTTTCTCTATTTTGCTGGACTACCCCTGGAGAATGCGGCAATTCGGATGGAGGCAGGCAGACTAGAACTATTCATGGATGACCCAAGTCCAGACGATTCCCTGTGGCATGGAAAAAAGCCCATGCGAGAGGAGATTGCCGAGCTGATTGGGGCAAACACAGATCACCCGATGGGAGAACTGTGGTGGCGAAGTCAAGGCTGCGCGACAATCCCAGTGCAGGACGTGATGATCAACAACCAACAGTCTGGGACACTGCATCGATGGTTGTATTCGGCTTCTTCCCTGAATTCGATCGACTGGGATCTAGCTTATGCGATCGTCAGGCTGCGACTCAACCACGATGCAGGCGCTTTGGCAGAATTGCGAAAAGCGGCTGCTACTACTGTTGACGCACATAAATCGGGTATGGCGGCGACGCGACATTGCAAAACTGAAGCCGAAGTCCGTTCCGCGATGGAAAGTGTCCTCACTGCGCGGAACATGACTTGTGCTTATAACAGTATTGTCACGGTTCGCGGCGAAGTTCTCCATAACGAGCAGTATCATAACCCCCTGCAACAGGGAGACTTGCTACTTGCGGATGTGGGTGCTGAAACCCCGATGGGTTGGGCATCTGATGTGACGCGCACTTGGCCTGTTTCTGGGAAGTTTTCATCTACCCAGCGAGCTATTTACGATGTAGTTCTGGCGGCTCACGATGCTTGTATTGCCAAGATACGTCCTGGTGTGGAGTATAAAGACATTCATTTGCTGGGGGCAACTACCCTCACCCAAGGGCTGGTCGATTTGGGCATTATGAAAGGTGATGCGGAAGAATTGGTAGAGTTAGACGCTCACGCGGCATTTTTCCCCCACGGCATCGGACACGCGATCGGTTTGGATGTTCACGATATGGAAGATTTGGGGGATTTGGCGGGGTACGAGCTGGGGCGAATTAGGAGCGATCGCTTTGGCTTAAATTACCTGCGTCTGGATCGACCCCTCAAGGCGGGAATGCTGGTATCGATCGAGCCTGGGTTCTATCAAGTACCGTCGCTTTTGAATTACCCAGACAAACGAGAAAAATATCAGGAGATAGTGAATTGGGATCGTCTGGCAGAATTCTCTGATGTCCGGGGAATTCGGATTGAGGATGATGTGCTGGTAACAGAGTCTGGTTGCGAGGTAATCACTAGCGATTTGCCGTCGCACCCCGATGCGATCGAGCATATCGTTAGCGGCTGGTAATGGGCAGATGCCGAGGGGCAGATGCTATGGGAGAAATTCCCTATTTCCACAAAGCCCAGCCTAACGCCTTTAGGCGTTGGGCTGCTCTAAAATTAGGACATTCTCTAAGGAGGCGATACTGATGCTGAGGAGCAAGCTGAACGCGCTACTTGACGAAGAAGTACTCCAACCCCAAGATCCTGAAGACCGCTATATCACTGATGGCGCGAATTGGGAGCAATATGAGGCACTACTCGCCCGAATCGGAGACAGTTCGGGATATCGAGTTACGTATTTAGATGGAATTTTAGAAATTATGTCACCTTCTCGCCGTCATGAAAGCGGAAAAACTCGCATTGGAGATCTTCTCGTTATTTACTTTTTAGAAGCTGACATCAACTATTTTCCCTTTGGTTCGACAACTTTGCGACAAGAGGAGAAAAGCGGCGGTATAGAACCCGATGAAGCTTACTGTATTGGCACAGACAAAGAATTTCCCGATTTAGCAATTGAAGTTGTTATTACCAGCGGCACAATCAACAAATTGGAAGTATACAGAAGGCTGAACATTCGAGAGGTTTGGTTCTGGCAGCGCGATCGCTTTTACCTTTACTATTTGCGAGAAGAAACTCCGGTTCAATTTGTGCAAACCTGCGGTTACGAGCTAATTCAGAAAAGCGAATTGCTTCCCGAACTCGATATTGAGATGTTGGCACAATGCGTGAGAAATCCCAACCCGCTAGAGGCAGCAAAGGAATTTCGGCAAAGCCTGCGATCGTAACCACCCCGATAAAATATTCTTAAATCCAAATTCTATTTTCTGCGAGCGATCCAGTCTTGACCACCAGGTAACTGTATTAAATGTGACTCAATTAGCGCTGGTAATTCTTTGGCAGAATGGGTATAAGTCAGGTCAAGCAGTCTGGTTGTTATTTGCAGCAATTGAGGTTTATCTAACATGGACGATAGTTGAGAACGGGTATATTTTCCATTCATCACTTCTTCACTTGCATCTGCGATCGCGTTCTCAAGTATCTCTTCCTCAATTAAATCTTCCCATTCGTCAGAATTTACATAATATGAAGTTCTGTTTTCTTTTTGATTCACATCTTGAATTTCTCGGAGGGAATTACGAATTGATGCAGCCCAAGAGTTAGTTAATCTTTGCTCGACTTGATTAAAAATCAAGTGAATTACTAAAACTCTCAAAAATGCCTTAATTTTTCGCAGAATTTCCTTTTTACTCATTCCTTCTAAATCATCTACGATCGCCAAAGCATCGCTGTAGCGTTCCTCTAAGATACTGGTTCTTAAGTCCAAAAGTTCTTGTGTCATATTTCTTGATCTCTTCACATTAGTTAATCAATTATGTTTGCTTGAATCAATCATCAAATCTTCAACTGTACAAGCACGAACATTACCCAATCTATAATTCTCCTCAGCTTCTTTAGCTCTTGAGGCTATTTGATTTCTTCTCAATTCGATCGTCCTTTTGGTAAGAATTTCAGCAATATAAGACTGTTCCTCAAGATCGAGGTCAGATATGGCTTGCAAAATATCGTTTACCTGAGTTGATTTTTTCATGGCTTCGCTCGATCGCTTAACTCAATCTCAACCTCTATTATCGCATCTTTTCCTGTACTTCCTGCAAAGGTAAATCTAGAACTTGGGCAATTTGCTCTGCCGTTAAACCAACCTTTACCAATCGCCGTATCGTTTCTTGTTTGGCTAGTCTTAGTGAAGTTTCAATATTGTTAGATTTGCCGTTAACAGGTGTAGAAGTTTCTTTAATAATGGATTCAAAATTTTCCAATTCTGATCGATCGTCAACTTGTGTAAGATTAGAACAGTGATTAATATTACCAGCAATAATATAATTACCAATATTTTGTTGAGAGTTATAAAAACCTAATCTTTCAACAGAAGCACGAAAATTTGACTTATTCAAATCTTTTCCTAACCCTTCAGAAAGAATCTGCCAAAGCGCATAAGCTTCATCTTTAGCGTGACCTCGCGTACATTGATATTCTTTGGCAATATCCGCGTATTTCCGACCGCTGAGAACGCCTTTGATAATTGCTATTTGCAGACTATCGAGGTGCTTACCCGTTTGAGCGAAAACGAGTTCGTCCAAATATTTTAACACCTCTGTTATGTCCATAGCGGTTGAGTTGAAACCTACTTTATCCGCCATTATCCGCTATAATCCGCTCCTTGTAAACATATTTAATATAACTCCCGTCTTTATCCGTCTTTTTCCGTCCCTCCAAAGACTGACACCTTTGAGATGCTGGGATAAAGTAAAAAAGACTACTTAATCTTACTGCTTAAAAGATGAAAAATTATCTTATTAGATCTGCATTTACTGCTATTGCAGTAGTGGCTGGACTTACAAGTGCTGCAAGTGCAGAAGTCTTTTTAGAGCCAAAAATTCAAGGTAGGTACATTGATGCTTGCCTAGAATCGCACAGGTTCCAAAACGGTTGCAATAATGCTGCTAGAGGTGAGATTGCTCAGCAGTTTTGCCGTCGCAAAGGCTTCTCTTCTGGGACGAAATGGCAAACTTTAGACTTTGGATGGGACAATCGCACTACTAACTGGAAGTGGAAAGAGGTGTGGGTTGATGGAAACTTACGCGCTAATTTTTATTCCAACGAAGGTGCTAATCGTTTTACAGTAATTGAATGCCGTTAATATAGCCAAGTTGAGGTAGCAGAGTGAGCAATATTTAAATATTCACCTCATTTGCAGGTTAACCACTGCGATAATTTCTGAAACTTCACGATAAGACAACAAGACATTAGGCTGGTAGCAGCGATCGCACTTCACTTACCTCACCAACAGAAGGAGGCGATCGCGAAAGCTGAAGGAAAGCGATCTCTCGACTTTCTCAAGGTGGTGGATGACGACCGAGAAGTTCTTCTTCTGTCCGAATTGCCAACACGATCGCACGATTCATATTCAGTGCATCAATAGTGGCTCGTCCCGTGACTGTTAATCCAACAACTCGCACGCCATCCCAACGGAAGTGTTCTTTCCAAACTTGTTGGCGAGGATTAAAGATTGGTACTACTTCGCCCGTTTCTGCATCTTCAACCGTTTGTCTAGCACCCTTACGCAGCGAACAGGATACACAGGCAAGTGCTAAATTCTCTGCGATTGTTGCGCCACCTGCTACGATAGGAGTGATATGGTCGATATGAAATGTAGCTGCTTGCCCTGCTTGAGACAAACAGCAATACTCACAGCGATCGCCTGCTCTTTGAATCACCAATCGACGTAAGGAAGCGGGAATTGTTGACATTTATCCTTGCTTAATAACACGCTGCGACCTTAAGCGAAGTAGAGAGAAAAATTCTGCCAATTCAACAAGCCCTTCTGCTTCCCGTCGCTCAACTTGAGTTAGCTGTTCGCCTGCATCCTGGCGATCCAGTAAGAATTGAAGACGCGCTTGGACAGCTTCAGGAAATTGAAAGTTAGTTAGTTCAGCCGGGATTTCAATTATCTCAGGCATATAGGAAGTGGGGAACTATGTCCTAGTTTTGTTCAAATCTTAAAAGCCAATGCTATAATTATACATGACTTCTAAATCTCGCTCGGTTATACCTATAGGTAGTTTCGGTGGAACAGAAGACATTTTTCTACCGTGAGAATGCTTTATTTTAATTGTACTTGCTTCCTGACTTATTTTACCAACACGGGAGGCGATAGGCTCTGACTTACTTTACCGGCACTCTAGGCGATCGCTAAGTTAAAATAAAACTGTATGCGTCGCGATAAGGCGATCGTAACGTTAGTTTTCTAAGGAGGAAATGATGCTGGATGAAGCAACTATCGAATGTCGCATAGCAATCCTCGAGCAGGAGGTTGCCGAGCTTAAACGCAAGTCCGAAAGCAAGTCAATTTCTGGGAATTGGCTGGATAAACTAATTGGCTCAATCTCTGATGAATCGGCTTTTCTGGAAGCTCTGGAATACGGACGTGCCTTTCGTCAAGCTGACAAACCTAATGATGAGGGTCACGAACAAGCATGAAATATCTGCTTGACACTGACCACATCAGTTTCCTACAGCGTCGTTCTAGTTCGGAGTTTAGCCGATTGCGTTTTCGGATGGCTCAACACCCGATCGGGGATTTTGCTTTATCGGTTGTTAGTTTTCAGGAACAGGTACTTGGCGCTCATAATTTCATAAATCGTGCGCGAACAAATGCCGAGATAATTCGTGGATACGCTCTATTGTTAGAAATTATTCAGGGCTTTGCAACTGCTCTTGTTCTACCATTCGACGAGCGAGCAATTGCGGTCTTTGATGAATTACGAGATCGACGGGTTCGTGTATCCACGATGGATTTGAGAATCGCGGCAATTGCCATATCTCGCAACTTGGTATTATTAACCCGAAACATTAGTGACTTTAGAAAAGTTCCAGGTTTGGTGACGGAGGATTGGACGGTGTAAAACAGACAGCCTAACAAATCATTTTTACTCATAGAACTAACTCTTTCACGATCGCGCTTTCTCCAAAAGAGATATCTTCTCCCAAAGGTTCGAGGTAGAGTTTGAGCGCTTCTTGAATGTTTATTAAGGCTTCTTCAATATTCAGCCAAAGAAAAGCAAAATATTCGCAAGCATCAATTAAATTTTCGTTTAGCATCAACTGTTTTCCGCGATCCTTACCAATTTACAATCTATGATGAAGAACACAGCCAAGATGAAGATAGATGGATTACCATAGGCTTAGATG
This sequence comes from Argonema galeatum A003/A1, assembly GCF_023333595.1. GTDB lineage: Bacteria > Cyanobacteriota > Cyanobacteriia > Cyanobacteriales > Aerosakkonemataceae > Argonema > Argonema galeatum. The sequence continues at coordinate 85,107 of NZ_JAIQZM010000024.1, read as the reverse complement.
AAACAGGAATTTTAAGGCTTGTTATCCATACCTTTGAAGAAACCGATCGCTCCTCATGTATGATTCGGATTATTTCAGCCCGTAAAGCTACTTTCATTGAAACACAATCTTATCAAGAGAGGCAATTATGAAATCAGAGTATGATTTTTCCAAAGCAGAGCAAGGCAAGTTTTACCATCCTGATGCTACCTTTCATTATCCGATTTATCTCGAACCAGATGTAGAGGAGTTTGTCACTAAAATTGCTGAACATAAAAAGATTGACGTTCAATTTTTGGTCAATGAATGGCTGAGAAATAACATTAAATTAATTCAAAGTATTGAGTAGATTAGGTTGCTATAGAGACAGCCAAACGAATTGCCGAGCGTCGTAAGCAGCAGAGAGAATACTGATGCCAGCAAGCGGTAAATTCGCTCCTAAATTCCGCTTGTGGGTTAGCGCGATCGCATTCAATCATGTCAAAATTGTACCACTCATTAACTTTAGATACCGATACTCCAATTCAGCTGACAACAAAGGCCATTTCTTCAAAGTTTCATCTCTCAAAATAATCTTCTCAGCTGCATCCCGCGCTATTTCCAAAATTTCCCTATCTTCCACCAAACTCGCCAAGGCAAAATCCGGCAATCCAGATTGACGACTACCTAAAACTTCCCCAGGCCCGCGAAAACGCATATCCATCTCTGAAATGAAAAAGCCATCTTGGGACTGTTCCAACACATTTAGTCGCTGACGCGCATCTGGTGTTTTAGAATTACTCATTAATAAACAATAAGATTTAGCTGCACCGCGACCGACACGACCCCGCAGTTGATGCAGCTGGGATAAGCCAAAACGTTCGGCATTTTCTACCATCATCACCGTGGCATTAGGCACATCTACACCGACTTCAATTACTGTAGTGGCGACAATAATTTGAGTTTGATTATCGCGAAATAAATTAATCGCCTCATCCTTCTGGGCGGAAGTCATACGACCGTGAAGTAACCCTACCTTAAATTCGGGGAAAATAGCTTCGGAGAGTCGCTGATGTTCTTCAACAGCCGATCGCAGATCCAACTTTTCCGATTCTTCGACCAAAGGCAATACAATATAAACTTGACGCCCTTGGGCAATTTCCCGACGAATTAAGTCGTAGGCTTGGGTGCGTTCCTTCCCCGATAACGCTACTGTATTAATACCTTGCCGTCCTGGTGGCAATTCATCAATCTGACTGACATCCAAATCCCCATGTAATGTTAGCGCCAAAGTGCGGGGAATGGGTGTCGCTGTCATTGTCAGTACATGAGGTTGTTCGCCTTTTTGCTGTAATTTTGCCCGCTGATGAACGCCAAATCGATGCTGTTCGTCAATCACTACCAAACCGAGGCTGCGAAAATTTACGGGGTCTTGAATTAAAGCGTGCGTACCTACTAAAAGCGGCAATTCACCTGTTTCTAATTGGGCATGAATTTCCCGACGCTTAGCAGTTTTGGTGGAACCTGTCAATAATTCTACTGGCAAATGCAATAAATTAAACCAACTTACTAATTTCCGATAATGTTGTTCTGCGAGTACTTCAGTGGGAGCCATGAGCGCCCCCTGGTAGCCAGATTGAATTGCGGCGAGTAAGGCGATTACAGCAACTACAGTTTTACCAGAACCGACATCTCCTTGTACCAAACGATTCATCGGCTCTGGTTTTTGCAGGTCATTGAGGATGTCGTTAACTACTCGTTCTTGAGCGTTAGTTAACTGGAAGGGCAACACTTTGTAGAACTGCTCAATTAGTTGACCTGTGGGAGCTAAGATAGCACTGGCTTGAGTTCGACGTAAAATTTGACGACGCTTGAGAAATCCCAATTGGAGGTAGAAAAATTCATCAAAAACCAATCGACGACGTGCAGCATCCTTGGCGGCGCTGTCTGCGGGAAAATGGATGTTGGCGATCGCATCTTTTAACTCAATCAACCCATACTGGTTCCGCAATACCGCTGGCAGTGGGTCTTGCAACTGCTCGGTTGCGGGTAGCGCTGCTAGAGCAGCTTGTCGCAACAAATCGGCTGGAACTCCCTCAGTCAAGGCGTAAATCGGCACCACACGACCGATCGTAATCGATTCGATCGAGTCTCCCGGACTAGCCAAAACTTCCAGTTGTGGGTCTTCCAGAGTCAAGCCATATTTGTTTTCCTTCACCAAACCAGAAGCTGCAACTATTGCACCAACTGGATAGCGGTTTTTCAAAGACTCGTGCCAACCGCGATTGCTGTAGCGACTGCCTGCGAAAAATCGGTTGAGCTTGATCTGATCGGGGCCTTCTTGCAGCAACACATCTAAAATCGTCAGTTTTTTATTTTTCGGGCTGCTAAAGCAATTACACCGCTTCACTTTTCCCACAATCGTCACCGTCTCACCTGCCATCAGGTCGCAAATACTTACCTGGCGGGAATAGTCAATGTAGTCGCGGGGATAGTAGAACAGCAGGTCGCGCACCGTTTGCAGTCCGAGTTTTGCTAAATACTGCGCTTTTCTTGGCCCAATTTCAACCAAACTGCTTAGCGGTTGGTCAAGGGATATAGAGATTTGGGATTTGGGATTTGGGATTTGGGCGATTGAGGTAGCAACGGAATTTTGCCCAGTCTCCAGTCCAGGCGTTTCCTGCGACCTTTGCTGGAGAAACCGACGAGCTTCCCCTACCAGGTTTTGTCGTTCTAGAAGTGTGAGGTTCGGATAAGTGGCAAATCGATCGGCCATCTCTTGCCACAGTCGTCGGGGTTCAGATGCCATATCCATCGGAATTTTACCGAATTCCAGGCAGAGAAACTCACTGAAGCGGTACTGCTTTCCCATCAAGTCTGTGAAGCCGCTTTTTTCCTCTACTTCGAGGGCTTTGTGCAATCGCACCCAATCTGTTGTGTCATTAGTCATTTGTCATCAAATAATTTTAGATTTTAGATTTTAGATTTGTTTTGAATTGACGATTTTAAATTTGAAATCGATTATTGAGAAATGTCAGATTTTAGATTTGAAATTTATTTATTTTTAAGATTTTAAATCTAAAATCTGGAATTAATCAATTTACCAAAGACTTTTTCAACTAAAAATTATTCATCGAACCAGCTGACACGCCAAGCGGATTCGGCTTCAGCAACTGCCCGTTCGCGCTGCTTTTTCTGATAATCGCGCCGCAGATTGCTAAGTTTGGCCGAGAGGTTGCGAATCTGGTGCCGCCCAGCTGCCACCAAGGAGTCTGCAAACTCAATCTCCGATAACCGCAGATGAATAGCAATCAGCTGTATCAGAGTCGAGCTTTGCGAATCGCTTGAGCGTAGCATCTCCGTTGGCGTTGGCGATCGCCTGCGGTCAGGCATAGGTTGTCCGAAGGGCATAGGAGAATCGTTTTCAGTTTCAATTACCAAGTTTAATAGATTGGGCAGCCCCGGCACGCTCTCGCCAGACGCCTCTACTTTGGCGGCTGCTTCCAGAACTGGTTCGGGCAATTTCTTAGATAATATACCCGATCGCTGTAATTGGCGATTTGTGTCGCGAGAGACTCTTTGGAGGCTTTTAGCGATCGCAGTCTCCAATTTCTCCTGCCAAGCGGCCAATTCCTCTGGGTTTCTCACAGAATCGGTTTGAGTTTGTACGGGCGAAGCATTTGCGCCCAAATTTTCCTCCACTTGCCCAGAGATGCTGGCCGCAAATGCTGCGCCCGTACTTGATTTTAAAAATTCCCCCGCTCCCCCGCTCCCCTGCTCCCCTACCAGTAAGGCGTTTATCTCGGTGAAAACATCTTGTTCTGCGGCGTCATCGTTCTTAGAGCCATCTGTAGGAACTTGGGGGGGTACTGCGGAGGTTGGCGAATGCAATTGGGCGAGCAACTTTTGTTTGGCATTTTCGCCTAGCTGGCGAATAGCCTGCTGCAATTGTTGCCGCTGACTGAAAGACAAACTCAGAAATGCGTCAGGGTATCCTTGGGTACACAAATGATAACTTGCCAAGATCAATTGCTGCCGCATTGCCTGCCCCAAGCCCGTCAGGTAACGGTCGTAGGTATTGTAGAACTCTTGTGCTAGAGCAGAAGTTGCCTCTTCCAGCGCCGCTATATCCCGCTCAATTTTCTCAATTGCTCTCGCCATCACCTTATTACAGCTGCAAAGTTTGCAGAACTCCTCTTTTTAGGATAAGCCACAAATCAAAAACAGGTCATCCATACAGATTGACCTGTTTTTTTGCTACTCAATAGACATCTCAGAAATTAAAGGTGCGTTACCTGTAACCCTTGTAGAGACGTTGCATGCAACGTCTCTACATTCTTTGAAAGGAGATGACTAATGATTGCCACCTAATTGCTGCCCATTTGAGCTGCAACTTCCTCAGCAAAGTTACTCTCCTTCTTTTCCAGCCCTTCGCCCAGCACAAACCGGACAAAGCGACGGACTTGGATATTTTCACCCAACTTGGCTACGTGCTGCTTAATCAGCTCATCCACCGAGATATTTTGGTCACGGATGTATGGCTGATCCATCAAAGTCATTTCTTTGAGGCGTTTTTCAATGCGACCCTCAACAATCTTTTCTTTGATGTTGACTGGCTTGTTCCCCAAGTCATCCCGCCCCATTTCGATCGCCTTTTCCCTCTCAACGATTTCCGATGGAATGTCGCTGACTTTGACGTACTCCACATTGGGACAAGCCGCAATTTGCATGGCAATGTTTTGCACCAGGCTTTTGAAGTCTTCGTTGCGGGCTACAAAGTCGGTTTGGCAGTTTACTTCCACCAATACCCCAACTCGCCCACCAGTGTGGATGTAGCTGCCTACCAGCCCATCTGTTGCCGATCGTTGTTCTATTGCCCCAGCACGGGCTAGCCCTTTTTGCCGCAGCCATTCAATGGCTTTAGCCATATCACCGTCGGTTTCTTTGAGCGCTTTTTTGCAATCCATCATGCCCACGCCGGTTTTTTGGCGCAGCTCTTGAACTACTTTTGCTGATATTTCCGCCATCTTGTCTGTTCCACTCTGTTAACGTTTTTAACGCTGATTACTCCTCAGTTTCTGCCTCCTCATCTTCTTCGACGAATTCACCATCATCGAACTCGGAGTCTTCTTCAGCGCTTTCGTAATCTTCGTAGTCCTCTTCTGCTTCTGCTTCCAGCTGACCGTGACGACCTTCATAGATGGCGTCAGCCAACTTACCTACTATTAGCTTAATTGACCTGATGGCGTCATCGTTTGCCGGAATGGGAATATCCACCACATCGGGATCGCAGTTTGTATCTAGCAGGGATACGATCGGAATCGATAGCTTCTGGCATTCTTGAACTGCGTTATACTCCCGTCGCTGATCCACAATCACGACTATATCGGGTAGTTTCCGCATCGCCTTGATGCCACCCAGGTATTTTTGCAGCTTTTCCATTTCGCGGCGCAAAACTGCTGCTTCTTTTTTAGGCAGCAGGGCGAGTCCCCCGCTTTCTTCGCGGCGTTCCAATTCTTTCAAACGCTCTACCCGCGTCTTGATCGTGGCCCAGTTCGTGAGCATCCCGCCTAACCACCGTTGGTTGATGTAATAAGATCCACAGCGAGCGGCTTCTTGTGCCACAATACCGGCTGCTTGACGCTTGGTGCCGATAAAAAGAAACTTCTTTCCCTGCTCCGCCGCAGTACGCATATAGCTGTAAGCGTCTTCCATCAACTGGGCTGTTTGTACCAAGTCGATGATGTGGACTCCATTGCGGGAGGTGTAAATATAAGGAGACATTTTGGGGTTCCAACGGCGAGTTTGGTGCCCAAAGTGAACTCCCGCCTCCATCATTTGAGCTAAAGAGACAACTGGCATATTTTTTTGAACTCCTTTCGGGTTAAACCTCCATCCGAGCGTATTTCTTGGGACTTATATCTTCCCCAAGAAACACCCGAATTCTCGAATGTGTGATTTTAGACAACATTCCCTAAGCTAGCACAATTTTGCTTAACTCTGGGCAGTTGACATGAGATCATTGAGCTACATCTAGTTCGTGGTTACGGCTGAGCTGGGTAGCTTCCTTAGTTGTAGAATCGTAAGCCCAAGCTTGGATAACTACTTTACCTGCTGGCAAATTAGAAGGCTTGATTGTAGCGTTCCAACCAGAGCTTTTATACGCAGGATTGTTCAATGCTTTGGCAACATCGGGTCTTACTACATTTACTGGAGCAACTGCCAGTACTTTTTTATTGTCAGCTTGGGTGATAATTACGCTATCTGCTGTTTTGCCTTTGTTGGCTATAACAGCCCAACCGCTCAGCTTAACAGGAATTGCTTTGGAGACTTTGTGAGATGTGGCACTGGACTCATTAACTACATCAAAAACACCATATAGGGCACCTGCTGTTGGTGTTTTAAATTTTACTTCACCGACATTTTTTAATTCAGAGCTAGATCCGCTGACTGTCGAGGATGTTGTCTCAACAGCAGGTGCTGCTGAATTTGGTGCAGCTGCGGTCGAGGAATTATCTGGTGAAGTTGGATTAGAAGCGCTTTCAGAGTTGCCAGAGCAAGCAGCTAATGAAATAGCTAGTACCGAAATCACACCTAAAATTTTGGCCTGTTCAAGCATAAGTATGTCTTAGTTTGTTAATTGCTGTACTACTGGAAGCTTTAACTTCCACCAAACACCCACAAGACGGGCAAAGCCCGTTTAAATAACTGTATTAAGATACCATAACTTTGCTAGTTTCTGCTTAGAGTTGTAGGGTTAATCCCTTCGGGCCAGAAGATTATCTATCATTCTTTTTCCCCTCTGCCCCTCTGCCCCTCTGCCCCTCTGCCTATTTTTGGGGCTGCATTTGAGCATAAGCTGCATAAACTGCGCGAACGTTGTACCAATTCAGAAAAATTCGAGCAATTTCTAGCGCTAATTGGGGTTTACCTCTGTCTATTAACGCTTGCAAAAATGGAGCCATTGTGCTTTCGTTGAGGCGACCGCCCAGAGAGAGGAGGCCCCAAAGCAGTCGGTGCAGCCCGGTCATTTGGATCATCATGCGAACTTCCCAGGTAGGATGTTTTTGGTAAAATAGAACACCCATGCGCCCCCGCTGAATTTCTCTGTCGATCGCACTATCAATCTGTTCTAAGGAAAAGGGTGGGTGCCAGTGGTAACCAACGGCATCTGGGGATTTTATCAGTTTTAAACCAAATTTTTTCAGTCGGACGCCGAGTTCTAAGTCTTCCCAGCCATAGAGTTGAAAGCGGGTGTCGAACAGTCCGGCTTCTTCTAGCCAGTGACGAGCGATCGCAACATTCCCGGTCGCAAAATAAGCTGCCGAGAAGTCAGTCACTTTGTACGGTTCGGCAGTCGGGTGATCGAAGTTACAGGTATTGATAACGCGACCGTAGGTAAACAGGCGATCGCTACCTACTGTACTATAACCTTCTACCAAGGCGTTAGCGTGTGCCTGAAGGAAATTTTCTGTGACTACCAGGTCGCTATCAATAAAAACGATCGTGTCGCCTGTTGCCTTTTTTACACCGAGATTGCGGGCGGCTGCTGGGCCTTGGTGGTCTTGCGAGAGCGATCGCACGTGGGGAAACTCAGTCGAATGTGCCTCTAGCCATTCCAGAGTGCCATCAGTCGAACCATCATCCACCAAAACAACATCATAGCCTCGAACGACGCTACCGGCAGACAAATGCTGCTCCTCCAAAGCTCTGAGGCATTTTTCCAGAATGGGTTTGCGATTATAAGTTGGAATGACAACGCTGAAAAACACCTATAGAACTGCTCATGGCGAATGGCTAATGGATAATTGTAAAGACTTATTAAACAATTAGCAATTAGCGCGAGTCTTGGCCTTCCTATCCCGGCGTTTTGCTAAACTGTGCCTTCACTGACAAGAATGGGCATAGTAGTGGTGGATAATAAGGCTCGTTGTTTTGCTGAATTGAAATAATGGGTCGCGCCAATAAAGTTGTGCTGGCATATTCGGGAGGAGTCGATACCTCCGTCTGTATTCCTTACCTCAAAGAAGAGTGGGGCGTAAAAGAAGTCATTACTCTGGCAGCGGATCTCGGTCAGGGAGATGAATTGGAGGCAGTGCGAGAAAAAGCGCTAAAATCGGGTGCAATCGAATCGCTAGTTGCCGATGCAACTGAAAGTTTCGTCAAAGACTATGCCTTTCCAGCGATTCTAGCTAACGCTCTTTATGAAAATCGCTATCCCCTCCAGACAGCGCTTGCCCGCCCGCTGATTGCTAAGCTTTTGGTTGAGGCTGCCGAAAAATACGGTGCGGATGCTGTAGCGCACGGTTGCACCGGCAAGGGAAATGACCAAGTTCGCTTTGATGTTTCTATTGCTGCGCTTAACCCCGATATCAAAGTGCTGGCACCGGCACGGGAATGGGGGATGAGTCGGGAGGAAACGATCGCATATGGCGAAAAATTTGGCATTCCATCCCCGGTGAAGAAAAAATCTCCTTACAGTATCGATCGCAATTTATTCGGTCGCAGCATTGAAGCGGGGCCATTAGAAGATCCTTGGACAGAACCGGAGGAAGAAATCTATGCGATCACAAAAGCGATCGCAGATACCCCCAACGAGCCAGAATATGTAGAAATTGACTTTGAGCAAGGCATTCCCACAAAAGTCAATGGGGAAGCGCTTAACCCCGTCCAGCTAGTTACCAAACTCAATGATATCGCTGGAAATCACGGCTTCGGACGGATTGATATGCTAGAAAACCGTCTCGTGGGCATCAAATCGCGAGAAATCTACGAAGCACCCGCTCTTTTGCTTTTAATTAACGCTCATCGTGACTTGGAAAGCCTTACTCTGACAGCAGATGTCACCCACTATAAGCGCGGTATCGAAGAAACTTATACCCAACTTGTCTATAACGGTCTTTGGTACAGTCCTCTCAAAGCAGCTTTAGATGCTTTTGTTCAAAAAACCCAAGAGCGAGTATCGGGAACGGTGCGCGTCAAACTGTTTAAGGGCAATGCCAACATTGTAGGACGCAAGTCAGACAAAACTCTTTACAGTCCTACTTTGGCAACCTACGGTGCTGAAGATCAGTTTGACCATAAAGCTGCTGAAGGCTTTATCTACGTTTGGGGACTCCCCACTCGCGTTTGGTCGCAGAAAAACCGCCAATCATAGTCAAAAGTCAAAAGTCAAAAGTCAAAAGTCAAAAGTCAAAAGGAAAGAGGGACTCTTGAGGACTCTTCCTTCCAAGCAACTACTTATGACTGCACCCAATCATAAGAAAGATATGGGAAAATTTTGCTTTCTCCTCCCTATTTTGACTTTTGACTTTTGACTTTTGACTTTTCACCATCCTGAATGGGGCAGACCCAAACGGTTAGAATTTGGGGGTTTGGAGTTGGCTTGCAAAAAATTTAGATAGGAGACATTTGGCCCAGTAGGGTTCGACCTGGGAGGCTCATTTTGTCTAACCGCAACGGGATCGTCTCTGTAGAGTCCGATCGCACCATCCAGTCGCGCATTTGCTAAATTGGCACCAGTGAGGTTGGCACCACTCAAGTTGGCACCAGTGAGGTTGGCGTTGAGCAAGTTAGCATCCCTCAAGTCCGCACCGCTGAGGTTGGCATCTTGCAGGTTAGCACCCACTAAGCGAGCATCGCATACAGTGGCATTAGACAAGTTCGCTTCTAACAGATTTGCATTGCCCAAATTGGCACCACCCAAATCAGTACCGCAGAGGTTGGCACGAGTCAGATTGGCCCCGATTAAACTGGCACCATCTAAGTCGGCACCATTCAGGTTGGCTTCGCTCAAGTTGACATTAACTAAATTGGCAAACCCTAAATCGGCACCGCAGAGATTGGTTTTACTCATGTTGGCATCAAAGAAGTTGAGCCCTTTGCAGTCTGCGCCACTCATGTCAGCATTAGCCAAATTAGCCGAAACCAAGTTAGCAAAACTTAGATCGGCACCGCTTAAATTAGCACCGCTCAAGTTGACGCTATTCATATTGGCAAAAACCAATTTAGCACCGCTCAAGTCGGCACCGCTCAAATTGAGCCGCGCCAGGGTTGCTTCACTCAGGTCGCCTCCCTGACATTGTTTGGTTTCTATCAATCGTTTGATATGTGCTATATTTCCGGCCATATTCTTGCTACTTGTTCCTGATATAAAAGGTTTTTTCTGATACAGAACTTACGCAAAACCTTGGTTTTGCCCCCCTAGCCCCCCAGATTTGGGGGGCTAGGGGGGAGAAAAGCGTAAGTCCTATGCTATTTGGCGCTTGTTAAGCGATCGAGATCGGCAAATATACTGTTAAGTAAAAATTGATAGAGCCAAACATTAGTAACCAAAACGGGTACTAGCTGTTTAGAAACCATCTCAAATAGGCTAATGCTTATTTACAAAGAGTTAGGAGCAGATCGGGAAATTTTTTGGAAAAAATCACTGATAAAAACAACGTATTGTTTAAAATGCTTGCAGAAATTTTGTGGTAGTGATGAGCAATGCTTGATGTTTCCAAATGGCCCTGGTTAAAAGATTTATCCCAAAGTCGCTGGTTCCACCCTATGCTGCTGTTGGTGTGGATAGCTGTGGGGACTGGTTTGCGCTTTAGCCGCCTGGAGATGAAACCGATTTGGACGGATGAGTTTGCGACGATCGTATTTAGTCTGGGCAATACGTTTCACACGGTGCCGCTCGATCGCGTTCTAGCTCTAGACACGCTCCTGCAACCCCTGCAATCCCATCCAACGATCGGTATTGGGGGGGTTATTAATAGGTTATTTAGGGAGAGTACGCACCCTCCTGTCTACTTTGTGCTGACTCACTTATGGCTGAAGCTGTTTCCCTTAAATGAGGGATTGACTTTGCTGTGGGCGTCGAGGGCCCTTTCAGCTTTGTTTGGTGTGGCGTCTATTCCAGCTATGTTTGGCTTGGGTTGGTTGGCGTTTCGATCGCGCTTGGTGGGGCAATTGGCAGCCGCAATGATGGCTGTGTCGCCTTTTGGGGTTTCTTTGGCTCAAGAAGCTCGTCATTACACATTGGCAATCTTATTGGTTATTGCGTCTTTGAGTTGCTTTGTAGTAGCTATTGAATCGTTACAAAAGCGATCGCCTCTACCAGTTTGGGTAGGATTAATCTGGGTAGCCGTTAATAGTTTGGGCATTGCAGTTCATTATTTTTTCGCCCTCACTTTGATTGCGGAAGGGTTTGTTTTGTTGGCAATTTGGGTTAGGAATTGGGCAATTTCTCTCCCCTCCCCCTCTCCCACTCCCCCCCTCTCCCACTCTCTCAGCCACTGGTGGCGCATTTTAGCGGTGGCAGCTGGCACTCTGGCGGGGGGTTTGGTTTGGTTACCTGTTTTGCAAGATATTAAGGGCAATGAATTGACTAAGTGGGTTTATGAGGGCGATCCTGTTAGCAATTTCCTTTGGCCGATCGTGCGATTTTTCTTATGGGCGATCGCAATGCTGTCGTTGTTGCCGGTAGATATATTAAGTTTAGCATTGACGATCTCTTCTGGTGTAGTGACGGCAATTTTTGTGATTTGGGTTGTACCGATTATCTGGCGCGGTTTTAGTTCGCAGATGGAACAACAAAATATCCGTTTGGGGATAATAGGTTTGGGCGGATATGTGTTGGGTATGCTGCTGCTGATTTTCGGCTTTACTTACGGTTTGGGGATGGATTTAACGTTAGCGCCGAGGTTTCAGTATAACTACTTTCCAGCTGCGATCGCTCTACTTGCTGCAACGCTTGCCCAGTCAGTCAAAAATCAAAATTCAAAAGTCGTTGAAAGAAAAGAAGCAAAAACAGTTTTTCATCTTTTCTCGTCGTTCTCAGACGCTGCGTGGAAACGCTTTTGCATTATTTGGCTGATGGGATTCATCGGTGCTATAACTGTAATTTGGAATCTTGATTATCTTCAGCACGAACGCGGCGATATGGTGGCTCAAATTATTCAAAAAGAATCCCAAGCGCCTGTACTTATTGCTACGACTCATAAACACCACGGTCAGACTGGTAGAATGATGGGGATTGCTTGGGAATTTAAACGCCTCAATATCTCGAATTCTGTTGCTAGTAATCCTCAGTTTCTCTTAGCTCATATACATCAAGGTTGGTGTTATGGTGATTTATGTAATGACCCTGAGAAAAATCCGGCTAGTACGCTTCCTGAAACGGTGGATAGTTTGCCAAAACCTCTGGATGTTTGGTTGTTGAATTTTCACGCGCCTGAACTACTTGACTCACATAATTGTACTCTCAAGGATCGTCGTTCTTTACCAAAAGTTGAAGGTTATAGGGTTCGGCATTATCAATGTTATAGCTAGGGAGTAGTGCAAGTGGTCAGTGGTCAGTTGTCAGTGGTCAGTTGTCAGTGGTAAAAATCAAGATTTCCAGAGCAATCATAGTTATATAGTTAAGGCTCGTATTAGGTACGTTGTTGCGCTTTAGCGCTCTTATTAAAACTAGGATAAGAGCGCTAAAGCGCAACAACGTACCCGGAAAGTAAGTAAATAGCAACTTGAGTTAGTAGGAATCCAGTATAGGGAAACTGATAAAACCCAGAAACCCGGTTTCTTGGAGAAACCGGGTTTCTTTCTAAATTTCCAATCCCAATTTAAATTTTTCCATATCGCGCTATAACTGGATTATTAGGATCGGCCCGATCGCATAACCACGCCCACATTTGATCGCCGCAGGAGAAATGCCACCATTCGTTAGGATGACGCTGAAATCCAGCTTTTAGCATGACATTCAACAATAGTTGGCGATCGGTATGATATTGTTGTTCTAGTGGATTGGTGCTATTGGCAAAGTAATCTGGATGGGATCTTGGTGAAATTTCATCAATGGCAGAACCCATGTTAATTGTGTTGCCGTTTTCGTCTACGAGGGTAAGATCGATCGCAGCACCTGTACTGTGTGGCGGCGGTGTGGCTGGATCGAGGCTTGGTGGGGCCCAAAATTGATAGACTTGTTCCCAAATCTTTTCTATCTCAGTTTCTGATAGTTGGGATAATTTTAATTGCTGAGCCTGAAGTAGTTCGGCGAAGCTGTAGTCTACCATGAATCGTTGTACTTCAATTGGTCGATAGGCATCAAATATTTGGATGCGCCAGTTGGGATGTTGTAGCTGTAGCTGGTGTTGGGCTTCGATGAGTTTGGTGAGGACTGTTTGGCGGAGGTAATAGGGCGATCGATCTCCGTAAGGTGCTGATAATTTTTGGTAGGGGTGGGGTGATTCGACGGCGAATAGTTCTAGGGGAATGGGTGCGATCGGCTCTTGACATTCTAAAATGGGGATATTCTGGTAGGGTTTCATCGGCTGGTTGCGACTACGGGGGGGTGTTTTTCAGGATAGAGCAATTTTTGGGGCTGGATTCCTTAGCTGGTAATGGTTTGGGTGCGATCGGGCCGAATTGGAGGTAGTCGCAAATGCTAGGATGCTTGCTACGACTGGGTTTTAGAAGAAATTTTTTCCAGGCTATTTACAAGCCGTCGCCTGAAATGGTACATTTATTCTTGGTAGTCGCAACTGAACCTCGAAAACTAAATAGGGTAAGCGTTTGGAAGGTGTGCAGTTGAAATCACCTATAATCCCTTTCAGGGATTGAAACGTTATTAGCTGGCTCCCCAAATTCACAGCGAAGGATTTGTTGAAATCACCTATAATCCCTTTCAGGGATTGAAACACTGGAGAGGCAGAATAGCCTTTTTGAACGAAGGTTGAAATCACCTATAATCCCTTTCAGGGATTGAAACTTACTAAGCGCTTGGAAAGCCCCTTTTCCTATCCTCTTAGGTTGAAATCACCTATAATCCCTTTCAGGGATTGAAACACGGTTGGGATTATGTTGCACCACCGAAAGCAGAAGTTGAAATCACCTATAATCCCTTTCAGGGATTGAAACTCTTTGGATTGATCTTTTCATCTTCGTTTTTAGTTGAAATCACCTATAATCCCTTTCAGGGATTGAAACCCTCTAACTGTAAAGACCAAACAGCAGTATTTCTAGTTGAAATCACCTATAATCCCTTTCAGGGATTGAAACTATGAAATAACACCCAACAGACGTACTGAGGAGAGTTGAAATCACCTATAATCCCTTTCAGGGATTGAAACAAATTCGACCAAGTTCCGCACTGTGCGAGCCAAAGTTGAAATCACCTATAATCCCTTTCAGGGATTGAAACGCATTTCGGAAGCTATCTTGCCATCATCAGCCGAGAGTTGAAATCACCTATAATCCCTTTCAGGGATTGAAACGAACGGTGTCAATCGCCTGTTTTTGCTCTGCAATAGTTGAAATCACCTATAATCCCTTTCAGGGATTGAAACTGCGTATGCCACTACCAAAAGAATAGCGGCTATTGTTGAAATCACCTATAATCCCTTTCAGGGATTGAAACTTTGGGGGTAGATGAGGCGATCGCTGTCGAACTCGCTGGGTTGAAATCACCTATAATCCCTTTCAGGGATTGAAACGCTTCCAATCCAAGAGCAAAGGTAAGTTTGTGTGAGTTGAAATCACCTATAATCCCTTTCAGGGATTGAAACTTGAATTTCAATCCAAGAGTAAACTACATTCCAGCCATAGTTGAAATCACCTATAATCCCTTTCAGGGATTGAAACAGGAACTTTACAGGCAAGAATAGTACATCTCCAATCCGTTGAAATCACCTATAATCCCTTTCAGGGATTGAAACTTAATTTTGGCAGCTAGGATGGGGTTAAATCTAGTTGAAATCACCTATAATCCCTTTCAGGGATTGAAACAAGTCTTCAGTACTAGATAGCTCTAACATCCTTTGGTTGAAATCACCTATAATCCCTTTCAGGGATTGAAACTGCAGTTTTACCCCCTCGGTTAAGGCTCCTTGCTGAGTTGAAATCACCTATAATCCCTTTCAGGGATTGAAACACTGGGTTTCGTGCTGCTCAGAATAAATTTGAGATAGGGGAGTTGAAATCACCTATAATCCCTTTCAGGGATTGAAACAGGTTTTGGGCGGCGTTGCACCGTCCCGCAGGCGTTGAAATCACCTATAATCCCTTTCAGGGATTGAAACAAGGGCAGACTCCCAAAGTTTGCAATGCTCTGGTTCTGTTGAA
This sequence comes from Argonema galeatum A003/A1, assembly GCF_023333595.1. Classification (GTDB taxonomy): domain Bacteria; phylum Cyanobacteriota; class Cyanobacteriia; order Cyanobacteriales; family Aerosakkonemataceae; genus Argonema; species Argonema galeatum. The sequence continues at coordinate 70,044 of NZ_JAIQZM010000024.1, read as the reverse complement.
ATCACCTATAATCCCTTTCAGGGATTGAAACCGATTGAATAGTCCTCACTTGTTTGTTCCATCTAACGGTTGAAATCACCTATAATCCCTTTCAGGGATTGAAACATTCTGGCACGCTGCCGTAATCATATCTGTTGTTTGTTGAAATCACCTATAATCCCTTTCAGGGATTGAAACTTGTTGTCCCGGTTCTAGGCGCTGCTGGCAGTTGGGTTGAAATCACCTATAATCCCTTTCAGGGATTGAAACCACCCCACAGCTGCGGCCTCTGAAGCAAACGAACAGTTGAAATCACCTATAATCCCTTTCAGGGATTGAAACTTCCTGTTAATTGTTCTAAATGTCACTACCGATGGTTGAAATCACCTATAATCCCTTTCAGGGATTGAAACCTTGCAGTAGACGCTCGCTCCTTGATGCGCGGCTGTTGAAATCACCTATAATCCCTTTCAGGGATTGAAACTTAGTTCTGGCAATGTATCGGGATTTTCTAGCATCAATTCGTTGAAATCACCTATAATCCCTTTCAGGGATTGAAACGGCTTCCCCCAGTCGAGGGCAGGCAGAGATTAAAGTTGAAATCACCTATAATCCCTTTCAGGGATTGAAACTGAACCTCCCGGCCCATCAGACGAAGGGACGTAGGTTGAAATCACCTATAATCCCTTTCAGGGATTGAAACACTGGAATTTGTACTACTCTGTTCTTCGTGGTGATTGGGGTTGAAATCACCTATAATCCCTTTCAGGGATTGAAACCTTCCTACTAAATATCGGTTTACTAGACTACTTATGTTGAAATCACCTATAATCCCTTTCAGGGATTGAAACCAGATGGGTTCAGGGCGTTCCTTGCATGGGAGACACTTCACTGTTGAAATCACCTATAATCCCTTTCAGGGATTGAAACGCTCAATACTTGCTCTAACTTGCTCAATTCTCGATGTTGAAATCACCTATAATCCCTTTCAGGGATTGAAACAAAATCTAATTGCAAAAGAGTTGGATTACTTTCCCAGTTGAAATCACCTATAATCCCTTTCAGGGATTGAAACATATTGTTTGCGATCGCACCTCCCATCTCACCTAGTTGAAATCACCTATAATCCCTTTCAGGGATTGAAACATTTGATTCAGTTACCAATTCAAGGACAAGCAGGAGTTGAAATCACCTATAATCCCTTTCAGGGATTGAAACGAACTGTCGCGATTGCGAATTGCGGGGTATTTCTTGGTTGAAATCACCTATAATCCCTTTCAGGGATTGAAACACCTTTCTTAGCTCCCATCTCAATCCCATAATCTAGTTGAAATCACCTATAATCCCTTTCAGGGATTGAAACCCGGGTATCGCATCCCCACCAGTTGTGGAACTGGGGGTTGAAATCACCTATAATCCCTTTCAGGGATTGAAACCCCTTGGCTCCGTTTGTAGATGGTGTTGTTGGTAGGTTGAAATCACCTATAATCCCTTTCAGGGATTGAAACTCCCTTCTTCGCGCCCATACCAATCCCATAATCTACCTCTGTTGAAATCACCTATAATCCCTTTCAGGGATTGAAACTCTGGGTGGGTGGGTGGGATATAGAAGAAAAACCCCCCCCAAGTTGAAATCACCCATAATCCCTTTCAGGGATTGAAACTACCATTTAAAGAGCGGTAGATTACTCTCATCCAAAAGCTTGTTGAAATCACCCATAATCCCTTTCAGGGATTGAAACCTTAAACTCATTTATGTAGCTATTTGTATTTTTCTTTGTTGAAATCACCCATAATCCCTTTCAGGGATTGAAACAGTTAAGTGCAAGCTCAACAGTAAAGGTGAAGAGGGTTGAAATCACCCATAATCCCTTTCAGGGATTGAAACCTTCCGCGCTTCGCTTGGTCGATCCCCCCACGTTGAAATCACCTATAATCCCTTTCAGGGATTGAAACTTTCTCCCATTGGAAACAGCGCTCCAATTCTCGTTGAGTTGAAATCACCTATAATCCCTTTCAGGGATTGAAACATCATTTTATTCATAGAGAAAGAGTCAAAGGTTTATACGTTGAAATCACCTATAATCCCTTTCAGGGATTGAAGCAGATTCATATTATTCTCGGTTTTATGTGACTTTGCGACGTATTTATGACGCGCAACCTGTAGCTAGCCGTGATATGCTAGAATTGCTTGCTCGATCTATTAATGAAGCTACTGCTGCCTTACCAGCCACCGCTGCCAGTATCGAAGAAATCAAGAGGAACTGGAATTTGCCATGACTAATCAACCGAGAATTCCTGACCCAGAAACTAGAGCGCGTTCTGTCGCTAAAATGCGCGAAGTCATCAAACGATGGGATGTTTTGATTACCGACTTGGACGAATTGAATGCACGATTAGAAGCAGAAAATCAAAGCAGTTTTGAAGAAGCACGACAAAGAGGAAATGCCAGACGAAAAGCAGCACAAAATCAGGAAAATATATAAAAAATAAATCCACTTCCATTAAAGGAGTGGTTGAATAACTTAACTAACAATCACCCATCTCCATCAAAGATGGGAATCTTTTTTTCCAGGATTATCCAAACTTGGCACCGGATCGTAACCGCCGGGGTGGAAGGGATGACAGCGCAATATCCGCAGAATCGTCATCCAACTGCCGCGCAATGGGCCAAATCGCTCGATCGCCTGCATACCGTACTGGGAACAAGTGGGAGTATAGCGACAGCTGGGCGGAAACAAGGGCGAAACAAACATCCGATAGCCTTGAATCAGCCAAATCAGTAACGTTTTCATATTGGTAACCAGATCTAATACAGTGTAAATAAGGATTCACTTAAATCTTTCCATAACACAGTGCCACCTTTCGGTCAAATTCCCCCTCTCTGGTTCCATATTGCGATCGCCGCAATCTGGGTAGGCGCGGTTGTTTTAACCGCCGAATTGCTACATCGCTACACCAACACCGATCCAGAAAAAATTCGCAAAGTAGTTCACATTGGCACCGGACAAGTGATTCTGCTGGCATGGTGGCTGCAAATCCCCGCTTGGGTAGGGATTACCGCTTCAATTCTAGCCAGTGCAGTTACCCTTTTGTCCTACAAGTTTCCGATCCTACCCGGTGTCAACAGCGTCGGGCGCAAAAGCTTAGGAACATTCTTTTACGCAATCAGTATAGGTATTTTAACTGCTTGGTTTTGGCCGTTGCAACAACCCCAGTACGCCGCTTTGGGGATTTTGGTCATGACTTGGGGGGATGGACTCGCAGCCCTGATTGGGCAGCGATTTGGCAAACATCCCTACAAAGTTTGGGACATTCAAAAAAGTTGGGAAGGTTCCCTGACAATGGTACTCGTCAGCTATGCCGTTAGCAGTCTGATTTTGCTGGTGGCGCAAGGTAATATATGGCAAACGTGGATAATACCAATACCCGTCGCCATAGTTGCTACCGCCTTAGAAGCTTTCTCCAAGTTGGGTATCGATAATCTCACAGTTCCGATCGGCAGTGCTGCACTGGGTTTTTTCTTAAGCCAGCTGCTACTTAGCTAACGCACTCTACAAAATATGACATATTGTGCTTTTTTATACTAATTATTTTTTTAAGAAAAACCGAATTATAAATTACTTAATATTTATTAATGTTACAATAAATTAATAATACTTCTTGAAACCTCATTACTTCCGTCTTGATGCAGCTCAGCCGTTTGCGGCTGGGGTTGAAAGCCCTTGGCTACCTGTGAGGCGGGAATGCGATCGGGCCTTTTTTACCAGACGACTAAAGTCGCGGCTACACAAACCAAGCCCGCCTGCGCGGGCTTTAAGAAAAAGGGAGTAGTTAACCAGGCTTGATAATGATTTTTTGACACAAAAGCTTCTGCTTTCGACATATTTATGATACCGTGTCGCTACAAAAATGTTCCTTATGAACATTAGCAGGCCGGATTCCGAAAGACCCAGATGCAGCCCATAACTTAATAATTATTTCGATTGAGAGAGTTAAACACAAGTTAGCTCATTTCTTCCGATAGATAAAAGCACCAACCTTTCTGAGCGAGTATAAATCATTAGTAAAGAACAACAGTACTTTTTTAACAACCTCTAAGTTTATGACTTTTTTCAACACCACCATACCCCCTCTGCGTCGCAAACCAAAAAATGTCAATTTTCAGGATTTACCTGGAGCGTGGCGCGTCAATTTACAGATAGGAAACATGACCTTATATTCAACCTTTTATACCAAGTTGGATCAAGCTTGTATTTTGTGGGCTGCGATCTCGGTGGCAATTTTTGCCACAGCACAATTTTTCCCGATAGACTGGACACTGCAAGCCTTTCTGTGGACAGTTCTCACCCTTTTCGGCACAGTAGCGATGTGGAAGTTAACGCGGGGTTGGATGAACGAGGAGCCTTTTAAGTCCATTATTTATTGCTGGGCAATTTTGATGCTGGGCGGTCTTGTGGTGACTGACTTGAGTATCTTCTTTAATTGGGGGGAAGTTTTGATGGGGCTGTGTCCTTTGTGGTTGGGTTTGAGTGCTTTGGGTTACGCTTATACTGGGTTCGCAATGCGATCGCGCACTTTCCTACTCACCAGTTTAATTCACCTCTTGGGTATATTGATTCTCCCTTACGTTGGACTTTGGCAGTTTCTCACCACTGGAATCGTAATTGGGTTTAGCGTATTTCTATTGGCTGAGTTTGAATGGGATACCACCGCCTCATGCAACGGCAACCCAGGTAATTACGATTTAGTGAACTCCCAAGCACAACAGCTTACTCCTTTCCCGCTCTCAAGAATATCTATAAAGCCGCAGAGGGGCGCTTGTGCAGAGGAGCAGAGGGTAAAAAGAATAATAGATAATCTTCTGACCCCAAGGGAGTAACCAGCCGCAAGCGATACACCAGTAATTATAGCGATTTTTTAGGGTATAAGCATTCGCAAAAAAAATACAAGCCCAACATTGTAGAGAGGTTTCATGAAACCTCTCTACAGCAGATCGATATAAGGGGATCATTGAAGGGGATTCCGTATAACACTTACCTCCAATCAACTACCAATCCGATGTATTCGATTCCTTGAAGCTGTCACCATCAAAGGGTTGTACGCCTATTTCTGGATAAGCATCGTCAGTCGGGCTAAAAATTCGCGCTACTGCCGAGAAAAATAGAGTTACGCTGTCCAACATTTGGTAAATAGTCATATAATTTTTCCTTCCGTTCTAGTATTGAGAGGCGAGATAATTTAAATATCTCTAACTTCAATTATTGATAATTTTAGAGGTTTGGAGCGACTTTGCAACACTTCTTTGACTATGTTTGCAATACTTTGCTTATATTCACATAACTATTGGGTCTATGGTCAAAACTCTATAATTTCTTAAAGTTTCGTTATATCTATTTGTCCTTATTAATCGAGTAAGTTGAAAACAACTAATTTCCAGTTTACATCCTCGGCTCTTTGAGAGTTGTTATGCTTTTGTTAAAGAAATAACATTTTTATTCCTCTGCTCCTCTGCCCCTCTGCTCCTCTGCCCCTCTTAAGGGGCAGAGGGGCAGAATTTAAACTAAAAATACTATTAAGAAAATTGTATAAATAGCTGCAATCAGCAAAAATATCCCCATAAGGTCTAGCTTTGCAAAATCTTTAATCAAAATCCCTTGACACTATTATGGTAAAAGCTACTATAATCGTAGCAACCAACCACGCTAGGAACCTGGGCCATGAAAATTGCCCCTGACCGTAACCGCCTGCACCTTGCCAATCTCGATCGAACTGAAACGGCACAAGACAAGGAACTCACCGTCTGTTCTGAAGATTACAGCCTTTTGACCGACCTGTATCAGCTGACAATGGCAGCCTGCTACGTAGGTGAAGGTCTAGATCGACGACAAGCAAGCTTTGAGCTATTTGTGCGCCGATTACCAGAAGGTTTTGGCTATTTAATCGCGATGGGCTTGCAACAAGCCTTGGACTACCTAGAGAAATTCCGCTTTAGCCCAAGCCAGATAGAAGCTTTGCAAGCTACAGGGATTTTCGATCGCGTACCAGATCGATTTTGGTCGCTTTTAGCAGAAACCCGTTTCACTGGCGATGTGTGGGCAGTACCAGAGGGAACGGCAGTATTTGCCAACGAGCCGCTGCTGCGAGTGGAAGCACCCTTGTGGCAGGCTCAGCTGGTGGAAACTTACCTGCTCAACACTATTAACTACCAGACTTTGATTGCCACAAAAGCAGCTAGGGTGCGAGATGTGGCTGGCCCAGAAGCAATGTTGCTGGAATTTGGCACCAGACGTGCCTTTAGTCCCCAGGCTTCTGTGTGGGCAGCTCGTGCAGCGTTGGCAGCTGGATTGGATGCCACATCAAATGTACTGGCTGCTGTTAAACTCGGTCAAAAGCCTAGCGGTACGATGGCTCATTCTTTAGTGATGGCCTTAGCGGCGACATCTGGTAGCGAGGCGGAGGCGTTTACAGCGTTTCACCGATATTTTCCGGGTGCGCCCTTGTTGATTGACACTTATGATGCGATCGCAGCTGCCGAAATGTTAACAGAACGGGTAAACTCAGGCGAGATGAAATTGTCTGGTGTGCGGTTAGATTCTGGCGATTTAGTTGCATTATCCCAAAAAGTGCGATCGCTCTTACCCAACGTTCCCATCTTTGCCAGCGGAGATTTAGACGAGTGGGAAATTGCTCGATTAAAGAGTGCGGGTGCTTGCATCGACGGTTATGGATTGGGAACTAAACTGGTTACTGGTTCGCCTGTAAATGGAGTCTATAAACTTGTAGAAATTGATGGCATTCCTACTATGAAACAGTCTAGCAATAAAACTACTTATCCCGGTCGCAAGCAAATCTTTCGTCGTTTTGAAAACGGTCTTTTTCAATCAGATAGACTGGGACTCCTAACAGAAAATTCAGAGGAAGAACAGCCTTTGTTACAGTTAGCGTTCCAAGATGGTAAGCGCTTGTGGGATGAAACTTTAGAGCAAATACGCGATCGCACTGCTGCCTCGGTTGCTAGTCTACCACCCCAAGCTCGTCAGATCGATCGCCCAACTTCCCCACCCGTAGAAATCTCCGATGCACTGCTAAATTTAACCCAAAAAACAAAACGCTAGCCCCTAGCCCCTAATGAACAAAATTGCTCTTTTTGGTACTAGCGCCGATCCGCCGACAGCCGGACATCAAGCAATTCTGAGTTGGCTATCGCAAAACTATGACTGGGTGGCAGTCTGGGCATCTAACAATCCTTTTAAATCTCACCAGACGCCCCTAGAACACCGAGCCGCAATGTTAAGCTTATTGATTGAGGATATTAACCCTCCCCGGTACAACATCGGTTTGCATCAAGAACTGAGCAGCCCCAGAACTTTGGAGACAGTCGAGAAAGCAAAGGCAAAATGGCCTTTTGCAGAACTGACCCTAGTGATTGGGGCCGATCTCGTTACTCAGCTGCCGCGTTGGTATCGAGTTGAAGATTTGTTGCGACAAGTGGATCTGCTAGTGGTGCCCAGACCTGGATCTACCATAGAAGATGCTGCTTTGGTGCGGCTTAGGGAGATGGGAGCCTCTGTAGCGATCGCAACTCTCACCGGCCCAGATGTTTCCTCTACAGCTTATCGTGAAAATGGAGACACAGAAGCATTAACGCCTCCCATAGAGGCATATATTTATCGAGAGCATTTGTACGAATGTCAGGACGCGGCACAAAAAAGGTTGCAGATACGTTAAAAAAACAGGCATTAGCCGACTTCAAAGTCGGTGTTGATAACGTAATTTTCTCAGTCGATACCGAGCAAAATCGACTGCTGGTTCTATTAGTAATGCGAGATGACGAACCATACTTAGGGCAGTGGTGTTTACCGGGAACACTGGTAAGAAAAGGAGAATCTCTAGAAGATGCAGCCGATCGGATTCTCGCCGAGAAAATCAGGGTAAAAAATCTCTACTTAGAACAATTGTATAGCTTCGGAGGGCCGGGTCGCGATCCTAGAGAAGCACCAGATAGTTTTGGAGTTCGTTATTTAGCAGTAAGCTATTTTGCGTTAGTACGATTTGCGGAAGCCGAACTGATTGCCGATGGCGTTAGCGGTATTGCCTGGTATCCCATTAAACAGATACCGCCATTAGCCTTCGATCACAATGAAATTTTGGAGTATGGCTATCGACGTTTGCGAAATAAATTAGAGTATAGTCCCGTTGCTTTTGATGTATTACCGGAGGTTTTCACTTTGAGCGATCTTTATCAATTTTACACAACTGTTCTAGGAGAAAACTTTTCCGACTATTCCAATTTTCGCGCCCGTCTGCTAAAGTTGGGATTTTTGTGCGACACGGGTATAAAAGTATCGCGTGGTGCCGGTCGTCCCGCTAGTTTGTATCGCTTTGATGCCGAAGCTTTTGCACCGTTAAAGGATAAACCACTGGTTTTTATTTAGTTTTTTGGTCAGTTGTCAGTTGTCAATTGTCAATTGTCAGTTGTCAGTTGTCAGTTGTTAGTGTATATTCGTGTCGTGCTGGTGATTAGTCATGAAAATTGCGATCGCTCAACTCAACCCCACAATCGGGGCCCTCACCGATAACGCCCAACAAATTCTCAATGCTGCCAAACAAGCATCTGATTTGGGTGTCCGTTTGTTATTGACCCCGGAACTTTCCCTCTGTGGATATCCGCCACGGGATTTGTTGCTAGACCCCAGCTTTGTCGAGGCGATGGCAACTACTTTGCAACAGCTAGCCAAAGATTTGCCACCCAATTTAGCCGTGTTGGTAGGAACAGTAGAACCGAATCCAAAAGCGTACACCAATGGCGGTAAATCCCTATTCAACAGCATCGCTTGGTTAGAAGAAGGCAAAGTGCAACAAATCTTCCACAAACGCTTACTGCCTACTTATGATGTATTTGATGAAGACCGCTATTTTGAGCCCGGACTTCAGCCTAATTTCTTCACCCTCACTCTAGAAAAAGGGGAATCGCTAAATAAACTGAAAATAGGTGTAACCATCTGCGAAGATTTATGGAATGATGAAGAATTTTGGGGTAAACTCAGTTATAACATTAATCCTATTACTGACTTAGCCCGGTTGGGTGTAGATTTGGTTGTGAATTTATCGGCATCGCCTTATAGTGCTGGGAAACAATTATTGCGGGAAGCGATGTTGCGGCATTCAGCTACACGCTTCAATCAACCCATTATCTATGCTAATCAGGTGGGTGGGAACGATGACTTAATTTTTGATGGTAACAGTTTTGCCTTGAATCATACAGGCGAAGTAGTGTGTCGCGCCTGTGGGTTTGAAACAGATTTAGTGTTGGTAGATTTTGATGCGGAAACAGGAGATTTCGCATCTGTACAACCGGCATCTGTGGCACAGCTACCAGATTGTCAAGAGGAGGAAATTTGGTCGGCGTTGGTGTTGGGAGTGCGAGATTATGCCCGGAAATGCGGGTTTTCTAAAGTTGCGATCGGTTTGAGTGGAGGAGTAGATTCGGCATTAGTTGCAGCCATTGCAGCGTCAGCTTTGGGTGCAGAAAATGTTTTGGGCGTCCTCATGCCTTCTCCCTACAGTTCCGATCACTCAGTTACGGATGCTTTGGCGTTAGCCGATCGTATTGGCATCAAAACTCACACACTGCCGATCGGCCCTTTGATGCAAGCTTACGACAAAAATTTGGAAGATTTGTTTGCTGGGACAGAGTTCGGTATTGCCGAGGAGAATATTCAATCGCGGATTCGCGGTAATCTATTAATGGCGATCGCAAACAAATTCGGCTATCTCCTCCTCTCCACTGGCAACAAATCAGAAATGGCCGTTGGATACTGTACCCTTTACGGCGATATGAATGGCGGATTGGCGGCAATTGCCGATGTTCCCAAAACCCGCGTTTACTCTTTGTGCAAGTGGCTGAATCGCAACGGCGAAATTATCCCTAATAATATCCTCACTAAAGCACCCAGCGCCGAACTCAAACCAGGTCAAGTAGACCAAGATTCTCTGCCACCTTATGATATCTTAGATGATATTTTGCAGCGCTTGATTCACGACCATCAATTACCTGGACAAATTGTTGCCGCCGGACACGATCCAGATGTGGTGAAACGAGTTATAAAAATGGTGGCGCGGGCTGAATTCAAACGACGACAAGCACCGCCGGGATTAAAAATAACCGATCGCGCTTTTGGTACTGGTTGGCGAATGCCGATCGCTAGTAAGTGGTGATTGCGAATTTAGGTATGTAGTTGCGCTTCAGCGCTATCTTAAAGAGCGCTGAAGCGCAACTACATACCAAATGTAAATCTGACAGAGAATAACACTGTTGTTGCTGTGCTACTACCGCAGCCGATTTGACTAGATAAGAGCGATAAAATCCGGGAGTCCGATCGCATTAACTTGTATCCCATTCAAAGTAGCCAACAATTCGCCACCAGCTTTCACACTAATAATAGTGTTATTATCGCTTTGCGCTAAAGTCAACTGTTCAAAAGTCAAACCACCAGCCAACCCAATTAAATCTCGACCATCTTGGAAATCGCTAATTGTATCAGAGCCTTTTCCAATTGCCAAGACAAAAGTGTCATTACCACTATCGCCTGTCAGTAAATCATTACCTAAATCACCAGAAAGCAAATCATTACCACCACCGCCAATCAGCGTATCATTATCTTTACCACCGTAAAGAATATCATTCCCATCTTCGCCAGCAATACTGTCATTGCCAGCATTACCGTTAATCAAATCCTCATTGCCACCGCCAAATATCGTATCATTCCCCAAATCACCATAGAGAGAGTCATCGCCCTTTTCACCAAACATCAGGTCATCATTTTTACCCCCATGTGCCAAATCGCTACCTTGACCGCCCCGGATAGTATCATTGCCAGAATTACCATTGAGAACATCGTTACCAGAGTTACCGTTGATCAAGTCATTGCCTTTGTCACCCGAAATCCAATCGCGACCGCTACCACCAAAAGCAGTATCATTACCTTGACCGCCAAATAAATTATCGTTACCGGCTTTGCCATCAAGCAAATCATCACCAGCCGTGCCATAAAGCGCGTCATTAATAGCACTACCGATGAGGGTATCGTTGCTGCCATTACCAACTTGCGTGTTATTAACTTGATTGGGGTCAAGCGAGACAGAGGGAAGCTCATCTAAAATTGTCAGAGTTGCGGTGGGTTGGTTGTTATTCAACAGCACACTGACGTTGCTGGACCCATAGTTCGCCACAGCCATGTCCAGCTTACCGTCGCCGTTCAGGTCTCCCAGAGCGACTCCAAAGGGCTGCATCCCAACATCAAAGTTGATAGCCGGACTAAAACTTCCCCTCCCATTACCCAATAACACACTGACGTTGCTGGACTTATAGTTCCCCGTTACCAAGTCCAGCTTACCGTCGCCGTTCAAGTCTTCCACGGTGATGGAAACGGGTTTAGTCCCCACATCAAAGTTAGTAGGAGAGCCAAAACTGCCTGTCCCATTACCCAACAGCACACTGACATTGTTGGAGTTCTCGTTCGGCGCGGCGATGTCTAGCTTACCGTCAGAGTTGAAGTCTGCCACTTTGATGGCCAGGGGATTAGCCCCCACAGCAAAGTTGGTAGCAGCACTGAAACTGCCCGTCCCATTACCCAACAGCACACTGACGTTGCTGGACCCATAGTTCGCCACGGCCATATCCAGCTTACCGTCGCCGTTCAAATCTCCCACGCTGACGAAACCGGGTTTAGTCTCCACAGCAAAGTTGGTAGCAGCACTGAAACTGCCCGTCCCATTACCCAATAGCACACTGACGTTGTTAGACCTATTGTTCGCCGCTACGATGTCCAGCTTGCCGTCAGAGTTAAAGTCCGCCACGTTGATGATAAACGGACCGGCCCCCACATCAAAGTTGGTCGCCAAGCCAAAACTGCCTGTCCCATTCCCCAACAGCACACTGACGTTGTTGGACTTGGAGTTCGTCGCTGCTATGTCGAGTTTGCCGTCCGAGTTGAAATCTCCCACAGTAACGTCAAAGGGATTGGTTCCCACATCAAAGTTAGTAGCCGGGCTAAAACTGCCTGTCCCATTCCCCAACAGCACACTGACGTTGTTGGAGCCAAAGTTCGCCGTTGCCATGTCGAGCTTGCCGTCAGAGTTGAAGTCTCCCAGTGTGACGGTATTGGGACTCATCCCCGCCACAAAGTTGGTCGGGGGGGTAAACTCGATACTACTGCCGGAAGTTTGTCCCAAGATATAGTTAGGACTGGCGGTGAGGTTGACTTTTACTGTTTCCCCAACAGCCTCTATTACCGCATCTTCTACGGGTTTTACCACTAGGATGGCGCTGGTGGAACCCGCTGCAATTGTGAAGCTGGTGGCGGTTACTGCGGTGATATCGATGCTATTAGCTAAGTCAAAACTGTAATCGCTTGCAAAAGTGGCTGTACTTCCTGTTGTGTTGAAGTTAACAGTCAAACCCCCAGCTGGTGCGGGGTTATCCAGGGTGACGGTAAATGTACCGTCGGTAGGCCCCGATTCGTTGGGTGCATCTCCAGGGGCAATGGTGACCGTGGGGATGGTGTTGAGCAACACACTGACGTTGCTGGTTCCATAGTTCGCTGCTGCGATATCGAGCCTGCCGTCGCCGTTTAAGTCCCCTGTGGAGACGGCATACGGATTACTTCCGACGCTGAAATTAGTGGCGTCACCAAAGGAAGCTGGGAAAACGCCTGGGTAGAGGCTGTATGTTTCTGGCAAAAAGGCAGGGGGGGATAAATCGGGGAGGAGGTTACCGAGGCGGTGTTCTAAGTGCCAAGTTCCGCCTTTGCTGGGGTGACCGACTCGGTGCGCGGAGGCGGCAATATTTGCGCCGGTAAGTTGGTGGAGTTGTTGGAGGAAGTTGGCACCTATTTCTCCGGCGGCGACGTTGCAGCTATGTATATAGATGTCGAGTCCGCAAGAGAATAAATTTTGATATTGTGCTAAGGAAGCCTCGTTGAGAGGGGTCTTTCCCAAATGCAGACAACCCGGTTCGCCGTGACAAACGATGTGCAAGCTAGAGGCGGGATAATTATTTAATGCCTCTGTAATTTGTTCTATCCCATCAAAATTCGGGTCAATAATTATAACTTTGGCGCTGCTGCGGACACCCGCTGCGAGCATTTGATAAGCTTCTACTCTGGGGTCAATTATTACTAGCATTTTTTTCTACTTGATTTGTTATTAGTTATTGGGAAAGAGAAGAGGAGAATTTTAGATTTTATTTCAATCTGAAATCGGAAATTTAAAATTTGAAATCGGAAATCTAAAATTTGAAATTGTTCATTCCTCTAGTCCCCAATCCGCAGTTCCCAGCGTCAGCAACCGGGAAATTTCATCTGTTTGAAAACCTAAAGCCATCGGTCTTTGCACTCCTGATATCACTTGCACGTCGTACAATTCGGTAATTATTCCTTCCAGGCGCAACCAATGCAGAACGTTTCCCGTAGTGAGTTCAATTACCATCAAACCGCAACGAGGTTCGGTGTCTTTGGCAATTAATTGCTCATCTAAAGATAACCCAGAAAAAGTCCGATCCCCGCCTCTTGGTTTGGATAATCCCACTACTGCATAATTTTTCCAAAATGTCAAGCCTCGCAGGTAACCGGGACAAAAAGCGACTGGCTCAAATTTTCCGGCTTGTAAATCTATATAACCAAATTCCCCAGTGCCAGAATTGTGGAGCCACAGGTTACCCTGATAAAATCGGGGCGAGTGGGGCATACTTAACCCACTGAGGATGATTTCGTTAGAGGGTACGTCGATTACCACACCGCCATTTCGTCGTTTGTCTCGCCAACCATCTACTACATCGGAACGACTGGAAGCGGTGACAAAACGGGGTTGTCCGTCTACCATTGCTAAGCCGTTGAGGTGACAGCGGTCTTCGTTGACGATTTTGGAGATAAATTTGGGTTTCCAGAGTGGGGTGCAGCTGTGCCGATCGCTCACTGTTGCCAGACAATTAAGTAAAGTGCTGACAAATACGATCCCCCCCTGCCCCCCCTTAAAAAGGGGGGGTTCTTCTAGCCCCCTCCCCGTCAACGGGGAGGGGGTTGGGGGTGGGGTAGCGATAGCTACATCGTGGATATCCAAATCTCCGGTGGTGTAGCCAATGCGGGGTACGTAGAGTTTGTCGTATCCGTTGTATAATTGCCCTGGTGCTAAAGCGTTATCCAGTTGCCACAACTGGTATTTTGTACTCAGATAAAGGCGTTCGGTGGTAGCATATAGCCCCATCGCGCGATCGAACAAACGCTCAAATCCCGAAAGTTGCCCCTGTGGATTCACCCCTGCCAAAATTAGTCGCGAAGTTTGATAAGTGGTGAAGCCAAGACTAATCTGCTCTGACTGTAACCATTCTACGAATTGACGGGAGCAGAATATTTCTTGGGGTGGTGATGGGGTGGATACTGGTAGTGGTTGTTGCAATCTGGTAACCTAGCTCGATAAATGCGATCGCGGCAATGCTGCCAAACAGAGGCCCAAACACCAATCCGTAGAAACAAAGCACCTGTACCGACATTGTTAGGTATGCCTAATAAAATACTACGCAAGTGCTTTGGCAGTACAAGATCTCTTTCTAAGGACAGAGGATAACCTCTAATACAATATACTTAAGAGAGATGAAAGTCACGCGCTCGCTTTCCCTTATAGCAAAAATTTACATAAACCGAACAATATCCAGTCAGTAAATTTACTTACCTATGGCCTGGAAAGATGGCCTTACCCCTTCCCCACGATCAGCTACAAAATCCACGGCTAAAAGCATACTTGACTCCCATCAAACAACGTTTAACCCCCTACCTATTTTTGCTACCTGCCCTCTTTCTCTTAGGGCTAACCGTCTTTTGGCCTGTATGTCAAGCTTTTTACCTCTCGCTGACAAATTATACCGACCTCAGTCAACCACCCCAGTGGATAGGCTTTGCTAATTACCGCCGTTTGTGGACAGATCCAGTATTTTGGAAAACCTTGGGGAATACTGTGCTGTATCTTGTCTGCGTTGTGCCAATTTTAGTTGTTTTGCCTTTAGGTTTGGCAATATCAGTCAACCAAAAAATGCGTGGAATTGCTTGGTTTAGAGCATCTTATTATACTCCCGTTATCATTTCAATGGTGGTTGCCGGGATTGCCTGGAAGTGGCTTTATGCAGAAAACGGTCTGCTGAATCAATTTCTGGCACATATTGGCTTTAAAGAGGGTATTCCCTGGCTAACCAGTCCTAAATGGGCGATTTTCAGCGTCATGGCGGTAACGGTTTGGAAGGGGTTGGGCTACTACATGGTCATTTACCTAGCTGGGTTGCAATCTATACCAATAGATTTGTATGAAGCGGCTGCGATCGATGGTTCTGATGGGATTAGCAAACATTGGGATATCACAGTACCGTTGATGAAACCCTATCTATTGTTAGTAGCAGTAATTTCGGCAATTTCTGCTACAAAAGTCTTTGAAGAAGTTTATATTATGACGCAGGGAGGGCCGAGAAATAGTTCCAAAACAATTGTTTATTATCTTTACGAACAAGCTTTTGAAAATTTGGAAATCAGCTATGCTTGTACAATTGGGTTGGTGCTGTTTTTGTTGATATTGGGGTTATCGATTTTGAATCTCAAGTTATCAAAACAGCAAAATAGAATAATTTAGTAGGTTGGCAATAAAAAACCAAGCTAAAGTGTTGATATCATGTCCGGTTGCATCGGTAGTGTAAGAGTGATATCGTCAAATTGTCTGTTGTTATCGTTGGTTAATTTTTTACCGCAGATGAAGACAGATGAACGCAGATAAACGCAGATAAGAATAATCACACGAATTTTTTAGGTAACCGATGCGTAAGGATATGATACAGCGGTTCCCAATGTAAGAACATTTTTATTTCTTTTCTCCTCCGCCCCTCTGCCCCCTCTGCCCCTCTGCTCAAATAGCATAGTAAGTACGGAAGATCCCTAAAAATTTGGCACGACTTCATAATGTTCCACACTCGGAAATGGATCGTAGAAGTGATGTAGCAAGTTACGCCACTCTTGATACTCTGGTGATTGACGAAATCCAACGGTGTGGTCTTCTAATCTCTCCCAGCGCACAAGTAGAATGTAACGGTTTTCGGTTTCTATACAGCGTTGAAGTTCATGAGAGATATACCCTGACATAGAAGAAATAATGCTTGAGGCTACTTTGAAAGCAGTTACAAACTCGGCGGTCGTACCGGGTTTAACATCAAAAATTGCGACTTCTAGTATCATAGACAAAATTGAGGTATTTTTTTAGGCTGTAGGGTGCGTCATATCCCAGAATTTTGGAGATGAGCGCTAATTTTATCGCTCTGACGCACCCTACTTAATGTATACTTAGCACGGTCATAGAACGAGCTTTTTTAACCCCGCAGTAGGGGCGAAGCATGACCGTATTAATTTGTTGGTTGAACACAAAGATATTTACCGGAATGCTTCGCCCCTACAAATCAAAAATAACAGTTTGTGCCCGTGCGGAGTATAACTTTTGACTTTTGACTTTTGACTTTTGACTTCCGCTACGCGGTACTAGCCCCTTTTTGCTCAGCCGAGCTGACCATCCACACCATAAAGCCCAAAATTTGCTCGACTGGGGGAAGCGGATAATCGAAGGGATCGATCGTCACCATCTCCTCTTCTAGTTTGAGGAATCGCCACTGCGTTCCGCTGCTTACGCAGCCGTAAATTGTTGAGATGGGTTGTGCCTTTTTTAAATTGAATCGCTGTGCAGCTACCATTTCAGCAACACACTGACCGTATCCTGTTTTCAAATCGGCTTTTTTGGCTTCTACGATCGCTATAGCCGGAGCAAAAATGGCGATCTCTTGTGGGGATCTGCTGATGAGGAAGTCAACAACGCCGTTGAGTCCAACGCTTTCATCGACAGTGAAATCCTCACCGGAGAATACAGAGACTTGTTTGTTGAGGATGCGCCTGACTTCTATCAAAACTGGATAAATAATGCCTTCAGAGCGAGCTTTTTCACTACCAAAAGCTACTACAGGCAAGGTATCTTCTAGATAACCTGCGAGGATTGCTGAAGGTGCGATCGTGTCAACATTCGGGAAAAATCGGCTTTCTTCAATGGTGAGATTGAAGGTTTCGATAGCTTTAACGATCGTTGTGAATTCGCTATAGGGCATTTTTGCACTCCAAACTATCTGTAACTTCTTTGACATTCCATAACCTAAATAGCCAATTCAAAATCTAAAATCTCCTTTCAAACTCAATTGCCCCTCTACTTTCACCTGACAAATCCGTCGAACCTCGCAGCAGAATATTGCTATTTACTCGATAGCGCAAGTTGTACTGTAAGGGTTGATCGGTGGTGAGAACTTTGGACACAGAAGCAGAAAGTTGACGAGTAATATCAACGACCGCTTCTGCGGCTAAACCTAGCGTCGAACTGCGAGATCTGTCTTCTCTGTTTGTAGTGATAGCTGTGGGAAATAAGCGCAATTCACTCAGGCCAAATGCCTGTCCGATCGCAGTAATTGTCCCCTGAATTTGCTGATTGGATAGCACCGCAGAACCTGCCAAATTAGCAAGCCCCAAACTACTGTCGCCCCGGCCCAAATTCTGTGCAAATCCACCCCCAATTAAGCCCACAATTTCCGCCTCTGTGCGCGGCGGATTGCTTGTCAGCACTAGGTTATCGCCCAATTGACTGGCTGGCCCTTGAACTCTGGCTATAACGCGAACTGTTTCCACGCTGCCAAAAAAGCCTGTAGTGGGAACATCAGCAACCTCAGAAGAGATAGAAGAAGTTGGCAACCGACTTCCAGTCACCTCCGGTACAGTAGTGACTAAGCGCACATCTAAAATCGGGTCGAGTCCTCGATCTGGTACAAACACAGCAGTTTGCGTGTAGTCGCGGTCTAAGGTCATCTGGGTGGTAAACAAATTCACTTGACCTCGCCGCAATCGGATTGTACCTTTTGGTTCCAGATTTCCTAACAACCCATTCACTGTCAGGTCACCTGTAGCCCGGAAACTAAATAGCGGTTGTCGGGTAACATTGACGTTGTTGGCTAGGGTTAATTGCAAATTGTTGAATTCTGGAACTATGGGACGGGAACCGGGGATGGGGGATTGGGAAGTAGGAGTTCCACTTTGCGCCACAGTTTGAGGGTTTTCTTGTTGCTGTCCTAAAAACACTTCACCATTAGCCAGTTCAACTTTACCGGCAATTTGGGGTGCAAAAGCTGTGCCCGTAATTACTACATTACCGTTCACGCCACCCCGATACAGCCCTTTGAGATTGATTGTTAGATTGTTCAGCGTAACATTGAGGGGATTGGCCCGATCGGGATCTTGTGAGGGAAGCCGTCTGGATATTGCGATCGTTCCTTGTGCTGCGACAGCGCCTTTACTGAAGCTACCGGCAAGATTTTCTACGACAATGCGATCGCGATCGAACCTTGCACTTCCCGCCACATTCGTCAGCGGTGCGGGTAGCACTACAGCTGCGATCGTAGCATTCTGCACCGTCGCAATTCCCGTGATCTGCGGCGCGGATAACGTACCCCGCACCTGTAGCTGTACTTTACCTTGACCGCCTTGCCATGAAACTTGTCCGCGACTTAACAAGTTTAACAGCGCTAGCCCTTCATTTTCCACATTCACATCCAGGCTGATGCGATCGCTATCAGGTTTAACTGAAGAGAAAGGTAACTGATACGGTATGCTACCAGAAATTAAAATTGGTTGTGGCGGTTGTACAACTGCCTCAGAATTAAAATTCAACCTCGCATTGTCATATCTGAAAATTGCTTTCGCCGACTGTACTGGCGTTCCGCTCAAAGTTCCCTGCACTAAAGTCAGGTCGCCGATCACCTGCGGATTTTCTAAAGTACCTGCCAAGTTAGCTGTACCATTCAGCTTACCTGTAATCTCAACTGGCAAAGGCACAAAGTTCTTGATGACATCAACAGGAAAGTTTTGTAATTGTAGCTGACCTGATTGTTGCTGTAACCCAAGATTTCCAGTGAAAGCTAATAGGGCATCGTTATACTTAATTTGTAAAGGATTTACCCGCAGAACTCCATTTAAAAAACTACCTTGCGCGGTCACTTGATTGAATTTATAATCACCTAGTTCCCAATCTTTCCCGTTTAAATCGAAACTCACCTCCAAACCAGTCGGTAAAGAATTAATACCTGAAGTTAAAGATCCAGAAACTCCGATACTACCGCTAAAATTCCCCGTTAACTCTGTTATATCAGGTATTCGATTTGTCTCGCGACGGCGAGTACGCTGCTGTTGCAGCAAAGCTTCTATTTCTGAGAAACGACGCAATTGCGTCAGCAGAGGAGCCTCTGGTATGCCAACAGGAACTGTTTGAACATTAGCTGCCCTACCATTGTTGGCTCGCCCTCGTCCGGCTTGCAAATTTAACAAATTGAACGCTGTTAAAACGTTCTGAATTTTTCCTTGTTCGACTTGAACTCTAGCTTGAAAATCTGTTGGAGTGATCCGACCAGTAACTCCGTAGCTACTCTCGCCTTGCCTTAACACAGCATTGGTAATTTCTCCTATTCCATTGGCGTAACGGAAATCTCCACTTAACGAATCTGCTTTGAAATTACCAATTCCCGGTTGTGCGATCGCAACATTATTCGCAACAACACTTCTCTCATTTAAATTCACAACAAAATTACCAGAAAGTTGCCCATTTACTCGTTCTCTAGCAACTTGTGGCGGTAGTGTTGCTACATTGGTAGCCAAATCTTTCAAAGTTGCGATCGGGAAATTTTGCACATTCACCTGTAACAAATCTCCCTGCTTTGTGCCTTCTGCCACCGTATCATCGCGACGGATAGAAAATGTTACTGGGTTATAATTCCGATCCAACTCAACGGCAATTCTATCTTGTGTACCTACTACATCTAATTTTACTCCTCGACCCGCTATTACTTCTACATCACCAGTTAAAATTGGATCGAAATCGAAGCCATTGATAACAAAGTTTTGCAGTCGCAGATTACCCGCCACATTTGGAGATGTAGGCGTTCCCGATATCCGACCTTTGAAATCAGCACTACCAGCTAAAGCTATATTATTAGGAAGCTGGATAGGTAAAGTTCGCAAATTTAAATTGTTTGCATCTACATTAAGATCTACTGCGGTAATAGTTGGTCGATTATTTCTATCGAAATTGGCAGCAATTACTCCACTAGCATTTAATCCCGGCGAAGTCAAATTTTCGAGCAGCAACTGTCGTCCATCCCACTTAAATGTAGCTGCGATCGGCCCTTGAATAGAAGCAACACCTTGAGAAAAGTTTACCTGTCCGGCAGCTTGGATAGCTGATAAAGGCGAACTATTTGTTGCGGTAAGAGAAGCTAAATTTCCAGCTAACTTGAGGTCGCCATTAAACCGTCCTCGCAACTGATCGGAAAAGCGATCGAGTTGAACTTGTGCGAGGGAAACATCAGCTTGGAAATTACCTCTATCTATCTGTACTTGGCGAATAGTAACGTTACCACCAGCAACATTCTGAAGATTTCCCTGAACTCTTCCTTGAATCAGCGATAAAGGCGATTTATCGTTAAGGTTATCCAAGTTTCCTGCTAATTGCAGTTCACCGTTAAAAGAAGAACCGCGTAATTGGGTTGGTACTTGCGGAAAACGACTTAGTTGTACCGCCGAAGCAACAATATCAGCTTGGAAATTACCTTTATTTAGCTGTGCATCTCGAATTTGAATGCTACCACTTGCAAGCTGAAGATTTCCTTGAACTCTTCCTTGAATTTGGGATAAAGGTGATTTATTCGACTTATCGGTAAGGGTATCTAAATTTCCTGCCAATTGCAGTTCACCGCTAAAAGAAGAACCGCGTAATTGGGTTGGTACTTGCGGAAAACGATTGAGTTGTACGCCAGAAGCAACGAGATCGGCTTGAAAATTCCCTTCATTCAGTTCGGCTTTACGAATTTGCAAATTACCATCAGCAAATTGAAGATTTCCCTGAACTCTTGCTTGAATCTGCGATAAAGGTGATTTATCAGATTGTGTTGTCAGCCTATCTAAGTTTCCTGCTAATTGCAGTTCACCGCTGAAAGAACTTTGTAACTGCTTGGGTACTTGCGGAAAACGATTGAGTTGTACGCCAGACGCAACGACATCAGCTTGAAAATTACCTTCATTCAGTTCTGCTTGACGAATTTGAACATTACCACCAGCAACTTGAAGATTTCCTTGACCTCTTGCTTGAATAAGAGATAGCGGCGATTTATTAGAATCTGCTGTAAGCGTATCCAAGTTTGCTGCTAATTGCAGTTCACCGCTAAAAGAACTTTGTAATTGTGGTGGTACTTGTGGGAAACGATTGAGTTGTACGCCAGACGCAACGACATCGGCTTGAAAATTACCTTCATTTAGCTGTGCTTGACGAATTCGGACATTCCCACCAGCAACTTGCAGATTTCCTTGACCTCTTGCTTGAATTTGGGATAAAGGTGATTTATTTGATTCTGCTGTAAGCGTATCTAAGTTTGCTGCTAATTGCAGTTCACCGCTAAAAGAACTTTGTAATTGTGGTGGTACTTGTGGAAAACGATTGAGTTGTACGCCAGACGCAACGACATCAGCTTGAAAATTACCTTCATTTAGCTGCGCTTGACGAATTCGGACATTCCCACCAGCAACTTGCAGATTTCCTTTGGCAATAGCTTGAATTTGCGATAATGGTGATTTAGATTTATCGGTCGGCGCTTTAAGGGAATCCAGGTTTCCTGCTAATACCACTTGTCCGTTAAAAACAGAACTCTGCAACTGGGTTGGTACTTGTGCCAAACGCCCCAACTGCACGCCAGAAGCGGCAATATTCGCTCGCCAATTACCCTGATTCAACTGTAATTCCCGAATTTGCAGATTGCCACCAGCAAACCCCAGATTTCCTTGTCCGACGGCTTGAATTGTTCCCAATTCGCTTGAGTTTAGGTTTCCTCCTACGCGGAATTGACCGCTAAACGGCCCTTGGACTTGCGCTGGTACTTGTGCCAATTGTCCTAGATTGACGCCTGTAGCTTTGACGATCGCATCCCACGCACCATTCTGAAGTCCACCTCGGACAATTTGCACAGTCCCACCAGCAAGATTCAGGCTTCCTTGACCGATCGCTTGAATGTCTGCAAGTTGAAATGATTCAATGTTTCCAGTTAATTTAAACTGACCGTTGCTCAAAGTCGATCGCTGCAACTGGGTTGGCACTTGTTCAAAACGTCCTAATTGGACACCAGTAGCACCCACTAATGCTTGCCAGCGACCTTTTTCCAATAAACCTTGGCGCAATTGGACAGTGCCTCCAGCAACTTGCAGGCTTCCTTCTGCGATCGCTTGAATATCTGCAATTTTAAATGAAGCTAAACTTCCCGAAAGCTTTGCCCTACCGCTAACTACCCCTTGCTGTATCGGAGTGGGGATTTGGGACTGGGGATTTGGGACTGGGGATTGGGAATTTCTCCTCTGTTCCTGTGCCGGGATACTTTCTGGCAGCAGTGCCAAAATATCCTTGACTGGCAGTTGGGAACCTTCTACAAGGGCTTCCCAGCGACCGTCGGCAATCCGAGCAGCTGCTTTCAGGGTGTTGGTCGCAACTTTGAAAGTGGCATCGCGTAAGACCGTCTGACCCTTAGCTATAATCACTTCTCCAGCTGCGGGATAAGTAGCTTGTGGAGCTTGCCAACGTGCCGCTACCCGAATATCGTTTAGAGGGCCGAATACTTGTGCCTTTGCTGAAACATTGCCAATTTTTATAGATGGAGATAGAGTTACACCGTACTGTTGAGCGATCGCATCTCCTGGCACGTTCTGAACTTCGGCATCGAATACCATCCCGCCGCCTTGACCGAGTTTAACGTTGCCTTTGCCGGTAATTTGACCGCCAACAGTAGGTTTGGCTTGCAAGTTTGCGATCGCAAATTCATTTGTCGCCGGTGCAAAGGCAAAACGACCGCTTATTGAGGAGAATTGCAGTTTATCAACTAGGGCTGGCTTAGTGGTAGTAAATTCACCTAAGAGAACGGGCGCTTTAGTTGGCCCTGTCAACCTTACTTGCGATCGCACCTCCGCGCTTATCGGTACTGGTGTTTTCAGGTTGAGAGTCTGAGTAATGTTCCCTAATGGTATATTCGGAACTTGCGCGGAAATGTCATAGCCATTTTGGGTATGGAAAGTACCATTAGCTTGCAGCGGAATCTGACCCAACCTTGTTGCTACATTGTCCAGCTTAATTTCCTGACCGCTGAAGTTTAGTACTCCATTAGTATTGCTAAATGGTGCTGGCAGTTGTGGGAATCGAGCGGTAACATCGTTCAGGCGTGCCATCCCCAGCAAAAAGATTGGCTGTGCTGGGTTATATCTGACGGTCAAGTTGCCATCCACCCGACCTGCACTCAAATTAAGCGGAAGTTTGACTAATCGATCGAGGTCGGTAATTAAAAGATTTTGACCTTGCAGCTGCAAGTTCGTCTGCTGGCTGGGAGGCAGATGTTCGCCTGAAACCTTAAAATCCCCTCCGGTAGCTAGTTGTCCGCCCATATCGAACCGAATGCGCTGACCTTTATCTACAAATTCGGCGTTACCATTCAGTTGAGCAATACCTACCGGGACTCTGGGATTAGCAGGTTTTGGATTGGGCACCAAAAGGACTTTAGCGTTATTCACCCGGACCGATCGCACTTCGGTTTTGATTGGCCCGCTGCCTGACGCTACGCTAATTTGGCCTGCAATCCAGCGATTGTTATTGTCTTGTTCGATATAAACATCTGGATTGACGAGGGTAAGATCTAACTGTAAAGTGCGGTTGAGGAGCATCTGGGGTATATTAAACCCCACATCGATCGCCCCCACCGAGGCCCGGTCTGGATCTGTAGGCGTCGCCGGTATTTGTGACGCGCCAAACCGCAGTCCATTGAGCGAAAAACGTTCCACTTTGCCCAGTAAAACTGGTCGTTTCAGACTCTGACTGAGATTTTTCTCGACTAATGGGGCTAACTGTTTTTGGACAAACATCCAAGCCCACCACGCCCCAGCCGCTATGCCAACTACTAAGATCGCGCCAAAGGCAAATCCGGTGCGGCTCAACCACAACAGCCATATCCGGCGGTTCGCACTAGACTGAGGTTCGTTATTTGGATTGGGGGTGTTCGTCATCTCTTGATTTTAGATTTTAGATTTTAGATTTTAGATTTTGGATTTTAGATTTTGGATTGGTAAATCTCACCTGCCCCTCTGCCCCTCTGCCCTTTTTGACTTTTGAATGAGTGACTTTTGACTTTTATAGCCCCTAGTCCCTAATAAAATAAATAACGACGATCGAAATAAAGTGGCTCTCATGCGTGTGTTTGTACTGTTATATAACGTTCGGAAGGAAAATGAGGGTATTCACAGCCTTCAGATTGGCGATCGCAATGTAGTATTGATGTTTGAGTCAGAGGACGACGCCACTCGCTATGCGCTGCTGCTGGAAGCTCAAGATTTTATGGTTCCGACGGTTGAGGGAATGGAGAAAGAGGACATCCAAGAACTTGATTATGAGTGGGTGTTTGTCCCGGCAGGTTTTGTTCCCGAAGGAACATCCGATCGTTTATTATTAGCTCCACCGGAAACGAATTTAGAAAAAACCGATTGGCAACCGGAGGAGACTAAAGCTGACCTCGCCGAAACTGAACTCGATCGCATTCGCCGCCAGTTAGAAGGACTACTATGAAAAACCTTGAGGAACGCGGTCATCTTCTCACCGAACAGATTAATCCCAACAGTCATAATTTAGACCAGCTAAGTTCCCTGGAGTTGGTGGAACTGTTCAACCGCGAAGATGCCCAAACTATTGCCGCGATCGCTCAAGCCCGCTTTGAGTTGGCTAAGACAATCGATATCGCAGCCGAGTCATTACGTCAAGGGGGACGCCTGTTTTATGTAGGAGCGGGTACTAGCGGGCGTCTGGGGGTCTTGGATGCAGCCGAGTGTCCGCCCACGTTTTGCAGTCCGCCGGAACTGGTACAGGGGATTATAGCGGGTGGTGCTGGTGCTTTAATCCGCAGTTCGGAGGATTTGGAAGACCTAGCCGAGGATGGCGCAAGTGCGATCGCTCAGCGACATATCACCCAACTAGATGTGGTAGTGGGAATTACTGCGGGAGGAACGACTCCTTTTGTTCAAGGCGCTTTGCAGGCGGCTCAAGCTAGGGGCGCTACCACTATTTTCATGGCTTGCGTACCAGCCGAACAAGTTAGCACTAATGCCGATATCGATATTCGCCTGGTAGTTGGCCCGGAAATTTTAGCAGGTTCCACGCGGCTCAAAGCTGGGACGGTGACCAAGATGGCTTTGAACATCATATCTACCGGCGTGATGGTAAAGTTGGGCAAAGTCTACGGCAATCGCATGGTGGATGTAGCGGTTACGAATACTAAGCTACGCGATCGCGCTTTGCGTATTCTCCAAGATCTTACCGATCTCAGTCGCGAAGCAGCCGGGTATTTGTTAGAACAAAGTGGGCGATCGGTAAAACTAGCTCTGCTGATGCACTGGACGGATTTAGACAAGGAAGAAGCAGAAAGTCTCCTTACCGAAAATCAAGGCAATCTCAGACAAGCCGTACAAAGCTCTCAAAAACAGTAGAGTGGGCATTGTCCACCATAGCCTTAGCACTGTCATTCCTACTGTCTAGAAGCGGAACAAAAAATCTTCTAGACGTTTCACTGCCGTTATGGCTCTGTTGAGAATGATAGAGAAAGTTCCACATCCTAAAGTGTCTTTAGACCTGAGAGTGTCAAAATGAGGAGTGCGGCGATCGCACCCACTCGATCGGGCGGTTTGTCTGACTAGCAAAGGTTTGGAAATGTTCACTGGATCGGAGACTTCTGTATTAGCACTAATTCTGCTAGCCACTTTCGGTATATTGGGCTGGGGATTGTACCGTGCCAAGCCTTTTGGGAAACTGGGAATCTTAGCCTGGTTGCAGTCGGTGGCGCTGATGACTCCCTGGCTGTTGTTTTTTGGCTTGTTCGCCGTAGGCATTTACCTCAACCTGGTCAGTATTATATTGATGTTGGTGGTTTCGGCTGGGCTGTATATCTACCTGGGTAGGCTACTGCGATCGGCAGGTAACGATATCATCCGGCAAGAACGTGCCTCGAAGATGGCGAATGTCGATCGCGAAGCAAGCCCCACAGAAGAGACAGCTCGAAGGGCCCAGACAGCGAATGAAACGGCACAACCTGAGTTAGCGCAGTTGAAAATGGAGATGATCCCGATTCCCCAAGAAGATCTCAAGACGATTCAAGGGATTTTTGGCATCGATACCTACTTTGCCACAGAAACGATTCCCTACCAGGAAGGCGCTGTCTTCAAAGGCAACCTGCGCGGAGAAGCTCAAGCAGTCCATACGCGGTTGTCAGCTGCTTTGCAGGAACGACTGGGCGATCGCTATCGGCTATTTTTGATCGAAAATCCAGAAGGTAAGCCTACAGTTGTAATATTACCCAGCCGCAATGACCCTAAACCGGCCAGTTTAAACCAAAAAATCTTGGCGATCGTCCTCATGGTGGTGACAATTACCACCTGTTTAAGCACTTCTGGGATGCTGCTGGGCTTCGATTTATACCAAAATCCCAGTCGGTATACAGAAACCCTGCCGATCGCTTTGGGAATCTTAGCTGTTTTGGCAGCTCATGAAATCGGTCACTGGCTTCTAGCAAGGCGTCACCAAATCCGCTTAAGTCTGCCTTATTTTCTACCCACTTTACAAATAGGCTCCTTTGGTGCGATCACCCGCTTTGAATCTCTCCTGCTCAACAGAAACGTCTTGTTTGATATCTCTTTAGCAGGGCCAGCTGCTGGTGGAATTGTATCCCTACTGATGCTGATTGGAGGCTTGTTACTTTCTCATCAAGGTAGTTTGTTTCAAGTTCCAGCTGAATTTTTCCAAGGCTCGATTCTGGTGGGAACCCTGGCGCGAGTTGTCCTGGGTTCTGCCTTGCAACAGTCTTTGGTGGATGTTCACCCGCTGACAATCATTGGTTGGTTGGGATTGGTAATTACAGCGCTAAACTTGATGCCAGCCGGACAGTTGGATGGCGGTAGAATTGTGATGGCTATCTACGGACGCAAAGTGGCTGGCAGAACGACGATCGCAACTTTAATCCTGCTGGCGCTTGTATCTCTAGGAAATCCCCTTGCCATGTACTGGGCAATTGTAATAGTGTTCCTACAAAGGGATTTAGAGCGTCCCAGCCTAAATGAGATTACCGAACCCGATGATGCGCGAGCCGCCTTGGCTTTGTTAGCTCTGTTCCTCGCTCTAGCAACTCTCATACCTTTATCGCCGGGATTGGCAGGGCGTCTGGGAATTGGAGTTAATAATGGATTTTAGATTTCCGATTTAAAATTTCAGATTTCAAATCTAAAATCTAAAATCTCAAATCTCAAATCTAAAATTCTTTAGTGACGGTTATGCCTACACCACCGCCCGTTCTAGTTCTTCTAGACCACAGCGCCTTGATGGGCAAAAGCACCCGCGAATGGCAGGAGTACTCGCGCATAGGAGCCTGCTATCTACCGCAAGTGGTCTATGAAGAGATTGAATTTCTCTCCGGTCGCGCCCCAGAACCTGAAGCGGAGAAAACCGCTAGAGAGTTTTTGCGCTTTTTCCCCAATAGCGGTTGGCAACTGACTAATGCTCATGCAACCCATCCCGCCTTCACTCCACCCGGCGGTTCAAACATGAGCAAACAAGCCAGATTGGTAGTGGCGGTTGCTCAATGTACCTACGGTTTCGCCCAAGAAAATAGCGATAATCTGGTTGTTTTCGTATCTAATACTCAGCCCATACTGCAACGGATTCCATCTTTGGGTACGCCCAATCTTTGCGGCATCACGGCGGCAGCACTTTTGCAGTGGGTGCGAACCGAACAGCGACCGCCAGCTGTGACTCAGCAACTGCAAATCTTCAGCAGTTCGGAGGGAGTGCAGGGAAACGGACAAGTAAAAGCTGCTGGAAATAGGCAGAGTTCTGCTCCAACAAGTCCTGCACCGACGATGGCAGGGCCTGCATCAGCCTCTAGCGCCACGCCTTCCCAATCTGGCAGAAGAGGCGCTGGAGGTGGTTTGCTGTCTCGTCTGATTGGCGGTGCGGTGGCGTTGATTGTGGTTGCAGCAGCAGGTTTAGTAGCATGGCGTTTTGTTCAACCTGCGAGTTTCGATCGGTTTTGGCACCAAATGGGTTTACCTGCCTTACCCGGTCAGCAACCAAAACCTGTCAAAAAATAAAATAATTTCAAATTTTGGATTTCATACACGAAGGTAAAATTCCCAGGAACAGAGATTGGCGTTTTTAATTTATAGCAACCGCCAAGGCGGTTAGGACATTCTCAATTCCCGAAACCCTTGATTCTAAACACTTCTTCCCCTAGTCGGTAACAAATGATAGACGTGAGTAAGCTGACTCTAGAGGACATTAGATTACTGGGAATAGACGCGCTCAGTCAAGCTCTTGGCCCTGCGGGAATGGCGCGATTCATGCAGCAATTCGAGATGGGTAGTGGGGATTACACGCGAGACAGAGATAAATTGCTGGGAAATCCCACGTTCGAGGAGATCGCTGGCAGAATCAAAGAGCGTCGCCGACAACAGGCTGAAAGTTCAAATGCGGCTCCTCCTAAATTCACAAAAATGATCGATGTGACCAACCTGACTCAAGCACAGATTAGGCAAATGGGAACAGAGGCGCTGACGAAAGCCCTTGGTATTGAGGGAATGAAGCAATTCATGCAAAAATCCGAAATGGAGAGTAGGGATTACAGGCAAGACAGGGATGAAAACGACAGGAATCCATCACATAGCTATCATTTGCTCTGACTATGAAAAATCTAAAAAATTCTATGTAGAAATTTTAGGATTTTCCATTATTGAAGAAACTTTCAGATCCGCAAGAAATTCGTACAAATTGGACTTGAGAGTCGGTAACGGCGACCAAATTGAGCTTTTTTCATTTCCTAACCCTCCTAAACGACCGAATACCCCTGAAGCTTGCGGTCTGAGACATTTATCTTTTGAAGTTGATGATATCGATGAATCTGTCGCTTATCGAAAAATTGGGTTTAAAACCCCGTCCTTCCAGGACGGCTTTATATTTACTAGCATTGCATCTGCCACTAAATATGTTAAAATAGTGGAATGCTAACCATGAATTACCGCTATCGAATCTATCCCAACATCACTCAAGAGCAGTCACTCAAAGAGTGGATGGATGTTTGTCGCGTTGCCTATAACTATGGGCTGCGAGAAATTAAGGATTGGTGTAATAGTCGGAAATGCATGGTTGACAGATGCTCGATTGTCCATGAGTACATCATGGCTGCTGACAGTCCTTTCCCTAGCGAAGTGAAGCAGCTTAATGCATTGCCAAACGCTAAAAAGGTGTTTCCCCGATTGGGCGAAGTACCGAGCCAAGTTTTGCAGCAAGCCATCAAACAATTGCACCGAGCATGGGATGGGTTTCAAAAAATTGGGCATGGATTCCCCAGATTTAAAAAGTTTGGGCAATTTAAATCTTTGTTGTTTCCCCAGTTTAAACAGAATCCAGTGCAGGGGGTAAATATTACCTTGCCAAAGCTGGGGCTGATTCCAATTAACTTGCATCGCGCAATCCCAAGCGGATTTGTGGTTAAGCAGGTTCGGATAATTAACAAGGCTGATAGATGGTACGCTGACATCAATATCCAATGTGATGTTAACGTTCCCAATCCTATGCCACATGGACATCCAATTGGGGTAGACGTTGGACTTGAAAAGTTTTTGTCAACTAGCGATGGAGTTCTTGTAAAATCGCCTAAGTTTCTGAAAGTGATGCTCTTCAAGCTGAAATTGCTGCAACGCAGACTGTCTAGGAAAAAGAAGCGGTCTAAAAATTACGAGAAACAACGCATTAAAGTTGCTAGAATCCACCACACGATTGACAATACCCGCAAGGATTTTCACTTCAAGCAGGCTCACGCCCTTTGTGACGCTGGTGATATGGTCTTCATGGAAGACTTGGATTACCGAACTTTGGCTAAGGGGATGCTTGGTAAACAGATGCTTGATGCTGGTTTTGGGCAATTCCGAACTATCACCAAGTACGTGTGTTGGAAGCGTGGTAAATTCTTTGGGGAAGTCAACGCTAGGGGGACTTCTCAAGAGTGTCCTGAGTGTGGTGCAACAGTCAAAAAAGATTTGAGCGTTAGAGTACATCATTGTCAAAAGTGTGGATTCATTGCCGATAGAGATGTGGCAAGTGGACAAGTAATTAGAAATAGAGGAATAGAACTAATTAGTACGGCGGGACACGTCGGAATCCAAAACGCCTATGCAGACGGTTTGCCAGGGACTGAGATACCTCAGTCTAGGTCAAAGTCAAAAACCCGCAAGGGAGCAACTAGGAAATCTTTGAAGTAATTCTTAGAAGCCCCGTACCTTTAGGTCGGGGTCATGTCACTTAACATCCCACGGCGTGCAGGTTGAAAATATCAGAATCGATGAGATTACTGGCAAGCGATTTACTTTTTTTAAAGATCCAGACGATCTACCTCTGGAGATATACGAAAAGTAAAGCTTAGTGTGGTAGATAGTTTGTTAAACTACTGCTGGTAAGCAGATGCTCACGATATTTATACTTAGCAACAAGTTCAGGCAGTTCGTGCGATCGCAACTTATGCCGGACTTACGATGATATACCTTGTAGCAAAATTTACAATCTGTAATAAATTAAGTATCATATATAACATTAAATTCAGTATTTTCTGGGTTTGAAAAAGGGCATTTATGTAGGAAATTAGTATTTAAGAAGGCTTATAGAGAATGGCGCTAAGTTAAGGGAGGCTCTGCCTCCTGCTTACCAGCTAAACTTAGGGCTATTCGACTTATAGAAGCGTAGCAAATAAAAATTATTTGCATTAATAACTCGCAGGGTGCAAGTGTCTGGTTCTAATAAAGCTGTTTGCGTTTGGGTAAGGCGAGACGAGGAAAATCTTTTTCCGTCAGAGGTAAAGGCATTGTGCAAAAGCATCTCAAGCTCAACCTTTGAAGAAAAATTTCAAGTTTTCCGGAGTCTTTAAGGATCGGAGTGTAGTAGCACATCTGAGTACCCTTTCCGCTGACAGCATCCACTTGCGAGGCTAGCTATGGAAGAAATTACCACCACAGGATCTCCCGCAGCCACCTTAAATAAAACAGCTAAGCAACCACGTCCTTTTTTCTTAGCTTTGCTGTTGACTAGCGCCTTGTACTTCGGCGTTAGACAGCCGGTGTCCCATACCGCTGTTGCTGTCTCTGAGTCATCACAGACTAACACAAGTTTGTCAGTATCCGTGAAAGATGCTGTGATAAAGGACTTGTCCCAGCGTGAGGCGTTGCCAAAATCTGCGCTGCGGATAGTGCAGGTTAAACAGCTGACTTGGTTCGATCGCTGTCTGAATATCGCTGACTCTGACGTCTGGTGTTCCCAGGCGCTAGTCCCCGGTTGGCAAGTAACGGTAGCCAGCACACAAAAACGCTGGATTTATCTAACAAATACTTCTGGTTCTGTAGTCAAGTTGGATAATACAATTCCCTCATCCAGTACAAAGATTCAAGAAGTGGCGATCGCTATGAATTTCAGAATTTAAATTTGAGATTTTTAATTTAAAATTAAAAATCTCAAATCTGAAATTATATTAATCCTTCATTACTGCTGGGCGGCTGGCCACCTTGCAAAATATTGGGTCTTGACACTGGCACAGAGAAAAGGGATTTCAATCCATTTTCGCGCTCTGCCGGTGTTTCTTTTGCCCAATTCCAGAGACTTTCATAGAAGAAAAACGACACTCCAGTCAAACCGCGATCGCGAACTGCCTGAACTTGAGTTTTAATTTGTTCGATGGAAACAGAGTTATTCTTTAGTCCACTCATAATGCCGACAGCTACAGGGATATGAGTTTGAGCCAACTGCACTTCTGCGCGTTCCAATTCAGTAATAAAACGTTTGAGGTCGTCTCGATACACTTGCAAGACAATTTCTTCCACTAAACCGCGTCTTTCCCAGGTAAACCAATCTTGTAAGTGCGCCGGTAAAGAGAAATGTAGCGGATTAGGAGACACAGAAAGAATACAGTTTGGTTTGCTAGTTTTGATAGCACGGAATAGCTTGGTCATGAAGTCGTTTATTTTATCCGCTCGCCAGCGTACCCAATAGGTTTCGCTGGGATTATCGTCAGGAGAAAAACCAGGGAGTTCTTTCTTGTATAGGGCGACTGTAAAATTGTCGTAACCGAATTCAATTGGTAAGCTGAAATGATCGTCTAATTGAATTCCATCTACATCGTAGTTGCTAACAATTTCGGTAATTAAATTTATGATGAATTGCTGTACTTCTGGGTGAAAAGGATTGAGCCAAACCCGTTCTTCTATCCCTTCTTTCCAAACCTTTGTGCCATCGCGACGCTGAGTTAGCCAGTCGGGGTGACGTTTGGCTAATTTGGAATTAGCTGGTGCCATGAAGCCAAATTCAAACCAGGGGATGACTGTTAAACCGTTTTTATGCCCTGATTCGACAATTTCTTTGAGCATATCTCGCCCTTGCAAACCGGGTTCTGGGTCGATCGATCGCCCGAAAGTTCGTTGTGCTACGCGGCTAGGATAGAGGGTATAACCGCCGTTCCAAACTGTGGGATATACCGTATTGAAGTTGAGATTTCGCAAGCGCTGCATGGCGTTGGTGAGGCGATCGCGCGAAAACAGCACGTCGCTATCTATATTTGTCAGCCAAACGCCTCGGATCTCCGAATTTGATGTACTCAGCGATGTTTTTAGCAGTGATGTTGGAGGTGATGTTGTTGATGGCGTTGTCGGTAATAATGTTTGCGTTTCAACTACAGCAATATACTCCTCTGGTACTAATCCAAAATACCCTAATGCTTGACACAAGGAAGCGGATACTTCTCCTCGCGTCGCCAACAGATTGGGGTTGAGTGTGCCGACTTCGGGGTAATTGACGACTAGCTGTTTTTCGGTTGCAGCGGCTACTGCCTGACGGGCATAATTGGGAATTGCCTGGGCATCTACAAAAACTGCATTTAAAGTTTTATCTACCGGCTGAATGGGCGAATACTTTAAGCCACTCGCCAAAGCCACCAGCAGTTGTTCTCGCGAAATCTTTTTGAGTGGGTTGAAAATTTCACCAAGATAAGCGGAAAGAAATCCGGCTTGATAAGTCCTGCGAATTGCACCAACTGCCCAATAATTTGAAGGAATATCGGCAAATTGAACAGGGTTGCGGACTTTAGGTGCATTGGGGAAAGCTTTGTCAAGCATCCTTGCAAATTCAGCCCTCTTTACTGGCAAATTGGGTCGAAAGCTTCCATCCTCGTAGCTAGTAATGATATCCTGCCGGATTAGCTTTTCAATGCAGGGTTGCGCCCAATGTCCTTGGATGTCGCTAGATATCGTCTCAGAGTAAGAGATACGGGGTGTTATTGCTGCAATTATGATGCAAAATGCGATCGAGAGGGCAAACCATCTGCGCTTTTGAAGCTGTAGCTGATGACTCAAGTGGCGGCTATAAGAGGAAAGCCTAACTCTAGAGGCTATAAGAAAGCGTTTGAAAAAACTTTTTACCATATTTCTGGATAACAATATTAGACGTACTAACTTTGGCTGATATCATGTCCTTACGCATCGATTACCTAAAAAATTCATGTTCTTCTTCTTATCTGCGTTAATCTGCGTTAATCTGTCTACCCTACGGGAAGGCTTCGCCTACATCTGCGGTAAAAATTTAACCAACGATGACAACAGACAATTTGACGATATCACTCATGCACTACCGATGCAACCGGACGCGATATGAGATGAAGTGCGATCGCTCAGCTTACCACAGGCGATCGCACTTTCTTGGCAAAACTCAATATTAAGGTTCCCAGCCTAAAGCCTCTGCTATTTGGATGGCTAATTTCAGGGGATCGAAAGGCTTAGGAATGATTGCCTTTACCCCCAACGGTGCAAACTGCGATCGATCGTTAATTTGCACCTTAGCACTCAGCAAAACCACAGGAATATAACGGGTGGCGCTATTGGCTTGCAGTTCAACCAAAGTAGCGGTTCCGTCCATATCGGGCATCATCATGTCTAAAAGAATAGCATCTGGTTGCTGTACCTGGGCCTGTAACAAGCCTTCTTTGCCAGAACTAGCCGTCAAAACATCCCATCCGGCCATCATCTCCAAAGCGATCTTTGTCACCTCCCGAATGCGATATTCATCATCAACTATCAGAACGCGCTTAATGTTCATCGTTTCTTTTGATTTTGAGGTAATATCGTGTCCGGTTGCATCGTTAGTACATGAGTGATATCGTCAAATTGTCTGTTGTCATCGTTGGTTAAGATTTTACCGCAGATGAAGACAGATAAACGCAGATAAGAATAATCACACGAATTTTTGATTCTTTCGGAGTTGTTCTGCTTTTGTTTAAAAAAATAACATTTTTATGACTCTGCTCCTCTGCACAAGCGCTCCTCTGCACAAGCGCTCAAATAACATAGTAAATACGAAAGAGCCGCTTATGGCTGCATCGGTAGATCGAAACAGAAGGTGCTGCCTCCTTCCAAGGTACTTTCTACCCAAATGCGTCCCCCATGTTGCTCTACGATGCTGCGGCAGATAGTTAAACCTAAACCAGTGCCTCCCTTTTGCCGGGAGTCGGAGGCATCCACTTG
Source organism: Argonema galeatum A003/A1 (assembly GCF_023333595.1). Classification (GTDB taxonomy): domain Bacteria; phylum Cyanobacteriota; class Cyanobacteriia; order Cyanobacteriales; family Aerosakkonemataceae; genus Argonema; species Argonema galeatum. The sequence continues at coordinate 35,290 of NZ_JAIQZM010000024.1, read as the reverse complement.
TTGAAAGGGTTCAAAAATTTTTTGCAGATGTTCTGTCGGTATACCCCTTCCAGTGTCTTTAACCTCAAATAGTATGCGATTTTCTCGCAGGTGGGCGCTTAAGAAAACTGTACTAGCAGGAGGGGAAAATTTGATGGCATTACTGAGTAAGTTAGTTAAAACTTGGATGATGCGATCGCTATCCGCCCACACCTTAACCGAATCAGCAATAACTGATAAAGTTACTTCGGCTTTTTGAGCTAGAGGCTGCATGAGATTTATTACTCGCCCCATCAAGTCCGCAGCATCGCAAATTTGTTCGTTCAAAGTCATTTTTCCCAACTTCAGACGCTCCATATCCAGAATATCATTAACCAATAGCACCAAGCGGTCTGTATCCTCCATAGCAAATTCCAGCAAACGCTGACCTTGCTCGTTCATAGCACCCAGACGCCCAGTTGAAAGCAATCCCAAAGCGCCGAGCAGCGAAGTCAGTGGAGTGCGGAGTTCGTGGCTAACTATGGAAATAAACTCGTCTTTCATCCGTTCTATTTGTTTGCGCTCTGTAATGTCTTCAATCATGCTTAAAGCATATACAATATTTTTATCTCGATCGCGAATTAACCCACCGATCAGATTAGTCAACACAAGGTCGCCACTTTTTTTGATATAACATTTTTCTAATTGATAGCTGGTAATTTTTCCTTTCCGACATTCTTCAATATAGGGCAGTTCTTTTTCTCGATCTGCTGGATAGGAAATATCCCTAAGATTAAGAGCTTTCATTTCGGATTCGGTATATCCCAACATCTGACAAAAGGTTTGATTTACTTGAAACAATTGCCCATCAGCGGTACTGAGAGCTATCCCAATAGGTGCTTGGGCAAAAATTTTGCGGAAACGCTCCTCGCTTTCTCGCAAGGCTGCCTCTGCCCGTTTGCGATCGCTGATGTCTTGCCCAATACCGATATTGGTGCCATCAGAAAGCAGAACGTTAGCCCAAGAAGTGTCCAGAATTCGTCCAGATCTAATTCTAGTTTTGAAGTCTCCCCATTGATGGTCAGCTGAGGCGATGAAGTTTAAGACTTCTTGGCGATATTCAGGATCTGGATAGAATTCGGACATTACGTCAAAGTTTTGTAACTCTAAAAGAGACCAGCCCAGAACCTTTTCCCACTCCCGATTAACCATTTTGATTTTACCGTCAATATCAAATAAGTCCACCATTACCGGGATATGGTCGAAGATTTTTTGCAGGAGTTCTTTCTGTTGTTTTAATTCTTCTTCTGCTTGTTTGCGATCGCGTAGCGCAGCTTGACGTTCGCTGATATCTTGTACAACAGCAATAAAATACTTCATTTTCCCGGCATAAGATAGCACCAGCGACACTGTTAGACAGACCCAAACAACGTCCCCATCTTTGCGAATATAACGCTTTTCTATCGAGAAATTGGGGATTTTCCCTGCTACTAACTGTTGCCGATATGCCATATTTTCAGCCATGTCATCTGGGTGAGTAATTTCCCAAAAAGTTCGTGTCTGTAGTTCTTCATGTGTATATCCAACAATTTCGCAAAACTTTTGATTGAAGCTAATATATTGCCCGTTCGCAGTAGTTGTAACTATGCCCACCGCCGCTTGCTCGAAGATAGCGCGAAACCTTTCTTCGCTATCTCGCAGCGCTTCTTCTGTCCGTTTGCGATCGCTAATTTCTTGTCTGAGCTGTTCGTTGGCGCTTCTGAGTTCGCTGGTGCGTAACTCCACCAATTCCTCTAGGCGATCGCGGTATTGGCTCAATTGGGCCTCTGTCTGCTTGCTAGAGGTGATATCGCGAATAACGGAAAGATGGCGATGGGGCAAGAAGTTAGCGATCGCGCTATACTCGATATCTCGCATTGTGTCATCCCGACGCCGGATGCGAAATTCTCCCCTTTTCCGTCCTTTTTCCGTAAAGCTTTGCCAAGCTTTACGGAAATTGATACCAGACTCCAAAAATTCCCCAATAGATTTGCCAATTATTTCCTCTGACGGCAAACCGAAAATTTCGCTCGCAGCTGGGTTTGCTGCCAGGTACTCACCGTTGTCATCGGCGATCAGTATAGCGTCTATTGCACTTTCAAAAACTGCTTCCAGTAGTTGAGAGCTTGCGTGCAGTGCCACTTCACTTTGTTTGCGATCGGTAATATCGCGGCAAGCGTAAAGCACAGTTCCACTATTAATCGATACCCGCTTTACATTGATCAGCAAAGTATGTTTTTGACCAGTTTTGTTGGTAATTTCTCGTTCGATGTTATGGATTTCTCCGCAGCTTTCCAACTCTTTGTAATCGAACAGATCTTCTCCTAGCAAATGAGAAATGTAACCAAATTTCTCTACCTCTTCGTAGGAGTAGCCGAAAATGATGTTTACGTTGGGACAAATAAACGTAAAACCGCCAGTGCGATCGGTAATAAAAACGGCATCGCTAATGTTGGTGAGAGTAATTCGATATAACTCTTCCGATTGACGCAACTTCTCTATAGCCTGCTTGCTAGAGGTGATGTCGATCGCAGTACCCAGAATCTGTTTTGGCAAACCATCAGCGAATGAAGCAAACACGGTATCTCGGCTCGAAAACCAGCGCCATTCACCGTTTTTGTGTTTCATCCGATATTCAGTTTCAATAACTTCTCCGTCTTTACTTATGTCCCAATTTTTAACTTTTTCGCTAAATTTTACCCAATCGTCTGGATGGATTAAATTTTGGCTGAACGCACTGCCCATTTCTTGAATTTCTTCTGGAGAGTAACCCAGAATTTCGTTCGTCTGTCTATTTGCATAAATATTTCGTTGTTCGTGAAGGTCATAAATATACAAAATTGCTGGTGTCGCTTCGGCAATCTGTTGAATGAAACGCTGGTTTTCCCAGAAGGCTTTTTCTACCAGCTGTTGCTCAGTGATATCCTGATTCACAATAGACCTCTCCAACAATTTCTTTAATTTCGCTCAAAAGCGGTATAGCTGAGTTAATGATTGTTTTGCGTTTACCGCCAAAACCTCAATTTCAGATTTATAGGCATACTGATATAGCCAAGTGCTGAGTGCTTTGGCTTTAGTGTTGAGTACAAATACAGTCCCGGCCTTGCTGGGAATAGCTCTATACTGTCCTAACATATCTGACTGTGGTTATATATATTACTCCATTCGGCGGCGGAAGAATATGTATAGTGGGAGGGCGAAACATTGCGAAATAAATCGTAACTCAAAACCGAAATGATTACAACAGCTTACATTGGTACAAATTAAGTAAACTCAATCATGAAATCCAAGATTTAGCAAACCTTTTGAGGCAAAATAGTACATTGCACTCAAGAAGCACTCAGCACTTTGTTGCGCCCAGATGTTTTAGCTTGATAAAGGGCAGCATCGGCAGAGCGATATAAAGCCTGAAGGTCGCTGCCATCATCAGGATACTGGGCGACTCCCGCACTGAACGTGATGCCAAACTCAGCGCCATTTGGTGAGGTGAAAGTTTCCTGGCGTAGGATGGCGAGAACATCAGTCAGCCGTTCCACCCCCGCAGCCTTCTTCATACCGTACATTCCCACTACAAATTCTTCTCCTCCCCAGCGAGCTACGATATCCTCACTGCTACGGAACGATCGCAGCAGAAGTCCTCCCACCCAGCGCAATACCGAGTCTCCCACTCCGTGACCGTAGCGATCGTTGATCTGTTTGAAGTTATCCAAATCTAAGATAGCGAAGCATAGAGGCAAATTCGTGCGCTGGGTCTGGTGAAGGGACTTGCCCAGGTGTGAAGTTAACTTAGTTCGGTTAGCCAATCGGGTGAGCGGGTCTGTTTCCGCCAGCTGGCGCAGAAGTCGGACTCGCTCCAGACGAATTACTATGCGGGTAACCAATTCTGGGCCTACGATCGGTTTAGTCACAAAGTCATCAGCACCAGCAGTAAAAACCTTTTGGACTGTGTTTGGATCGTTGTGAGCTGTGAGAAACAGTATTGGCAGACCGCCCCAAGCTGGGTCGTTACGCACGACTTGACACAGTTCTATACCGTTGAGGTGCGGCATTTCTACATCTAGAACCAACAAATCGGGTAACACATTCTCCAGTGTTTCCCAAAACTGGCGGGGGTCTTTAAGGGTGGTTAGTTTCATTCCCCACGGCTCCAGCAAAATGCCTAAAAGGGTCAGAATTTGGGGGTCGTCGTCCACAACGAGGATCTTGGCTGCTCCGGCTTGTTCCTGCTGTAACACTTGGGTTACTGTCGCTAGTACCTGCACTGGGGGCATTGGTTTGTGCAGAAAAGCGCGTGCCCCTAAGCGGGCGACTTCCAGGCGATCGCTAAAATCACCTAGCACAGTGAAGACTATAATAGGCAGCTGAGGAGCAGAAGCAGTTAATTCCTCCAACAGTGTCAGACCATTTTCACCTGTAGTTGGAAAGCTCAGTTCCAGCAGTATTGCATCGGGATGAAGTTGAGAAATTCGGTGTCTGGCTGCTGATAAGTTGGTAGCCACTTCAACGCCCATCCCCAAACCGGCTGCCTCTTGGCGCAACTGTTCGCTTAGTTGTAAATCGCCGTCAACTATTAATATTAGAGGCCGCTCATTTAACTGAGGCTCCGACAAAGGCATGATGTTTTTGGCACCGCGTCGCACGAGCGCGCGATCGTAATTGGCAACGCCGACAGCAGTCAGTTTTTGTTGGGACAATGGCTGCTGCAATACTTGATGTAATGCTACTACGAGTTCTTGAAGCCTGTCAGCGCTTGAGGCATCTTGAGGGTCTCCATTACGCAACAAGTGTTCTATTTGGCGAGATAGCTCTGAGCCGTCGGTAAAACCTATTGTACCCAACAAACCGGACAGTTTATGAGCTTCTACTGTTGCCTGCTTAAGCAGTCGATCGCTTAAAGTCTTATTCTCAGCTGCTGTAGCACACTGTTGTAGGATTTCTACCTGATTCATGACGCTTTTCTTGAACCTTTCCCACACTCCCGCTAATGCCGTCAGAGTCGCTTCGCTTCGGAATTGGGCATTGGGGACTGGGGACTGGATCGTCTCCCCCCCGCTCTTTTTAGAGGATGGCGACTTGAGGCGATAACCCAACCCGTAAACCGTCTCGATTAGATCCGCAGTCGATCCGCTAGCCCGAAGCTTCATCCGCAAGCCTTTAATATGAGACCGGACTGTTTCTGCGCTGGGAGGGTTATCAAAAGACCACAGGTGTTCGATCAAGTCGCCAGAACTGAAAACTCGCCGATTGTTACGCAAAAAAAGCTCTAGAAGACGATATTCTGTTGGCGTTAGATTCAGAGGTTGGTTTTTGTAAGTAACTTCACAAGTACTCGGTGCTAGGCACAAGTCGTTCCATTCTAGGACAGGGAGTAGAGGAGAACTTCCCCGACGCAGTAAAGTGCGAATCCTCGCCAACAATTCTTCCCTGTCAAAGGGTTTGATCAAATAATCATCAGCTCCCGCATCCAAACCTTTTACTTTATCTGTACTCCCGTCCCGCGCTGTCAGTAGCAGGATTGGCACTTTGAGGCCACATCCTCGTAACTTTTGACAAAGAGTAATACCATCTAGTTTGGGTAACATTACATCCAGCAGGAGCAAATCGTAGGGGAAGGCATCCACAAATTCTAATGCCTTTTCTCCATCGTTAGCTACATCGACGACATAGTGTTGCGATTCTAAAGCGGTAGCTAGTGCAACAGCAATAGCCTCGTCATCGTCTACTAGGAGAATCCTCATGCTGCTTCTGCCATATCTTTATGTTTAACTTCTTCGTCAGTTGCTACTTATATCGTTGAGGCTGGTAATAGTAGGGGGGAAGTATTTTTGAAGATAACTTTTGGCCACGCATCGAAATATATGCACTTGAGAAATGACGGAACTAAAGAAGAGGGTTTGAGCGTCTAGCCTCTGTATCTACCCTGGTGCATTTGCTTGCGTAGCGTGCCATAGGTGACATGACTGCGGCAACGCTGGCGCTAAGTTGGCGTTAGCATTACGTAGCAATATCCCAAATCGCATAGCAACACAGGGACAATTATATTGTTCGCTCTAGAAATTTACCATGAAACCGATCGCTTATCACTCCACATCAAACCAAACAACTACCAAGGGTCAACGGATTCTCTCTGCCTTGGTTCTAGCCGGAATCTTATCTTTAGGCTCCAGTTTCACAATATTAGAAACTGCCCTTGCTAACCCTCAAACTCTTCCTCAATCCACCAGCGAGACTATTAAGAGTATAGGCGATGCGATCGGGCGATCGCCAGATCTGGGTCTTACCCAGATCTCGCAAACTCCCCAAGATACTCGCGCCAACCGCCTACCTGCTCAGGTCGCTCGTGCTGTTCGCCAAGATTTGTCTGCTAGAACTAGAATCGCGCCTGGAAAACTGAGAATTACTGAGTATAGTCGGCAAACTTGGCCCGATGGTTGCCTGGGGATCGCCGAACGCGATCGAATCTGCACCCAAGCATTAGTCCCAGGTTGGCGCGTTGTCGTGTCTGACGGTAGCAAAACCTGGGTTTATCGTACCAATAACACTGGAGGAACCTTACGCCTAGAAAATCAGCGTGTCTCCACCAATTTACCAAAATCAATTGATGAAGTGGTTAGCCAGAGAATGACTGCTGGCAATCTCAAACCAATACCAATTCCAGCTAGTGAATTACCACCCCCTTTAGATAGAGGTGTGGTTTTTCAGGCTACTTCCAGTGGTGGAATTGCCGGTCGCACCTATCAAACCACTCTACTCAATGACGGGCGATTGATGCGAGTTCGCATTGGAGATGCTAACGACTCAGAACGCAGTGTTCGTCAGATTTCTCCTCAACAACTTCGACAGTTTCAGCGTTTACTACAGCGTCAGTCATTGGCTCGATTTAACCGTCTGAGTTATCCTGCACCTAACGGTGCTGCCGATTTCATTACTGTTACAATGACAAGCTCCGCTGGTACTACCCGCTACGCCGATATTGTTCAAAACCGTCTACCTCAACCTTTGCAGCAACTTGTCCAAACTTGGAATCAAATTGCTAGAGGCTAGTGCCTTCGTCGGAAGTCACTCATTCAAAAGTTAAATATTTGGTATGTTGGTGCGCTTCAGCGCTCTTTAAGAGAGCGCTGAAGCGCAACAACATACCTGAGAAAGTTTTATCATGGGCGACACCGGACATGATATAAATGGTGCTACGCAAGTGTGTACCTTAGCCATATCGCTCATTTTTTTTCTATCTATCTTCAAACCAATCTTGACCACCAGGTAACTGAATTAAATACTCATCGACGATATCTGGTAAAGTTTCATCTGAATGTTCATAAGTTAGAGAAAGCAACTGTTGAGATGCCTGGATTAAATTCGTTCTATCGACCATCTTTGAGAGTTGTGATGGTTTTAATCTCCCATTTAGGACTTCCACACTTTCCGGACGAATAGCTGCTTCAATTGCTTTCACAAGCATTGACTCCCATTCCTGTGCTTTAACGTAATAGGAAGTTTGATTTTCTTTCAGATTCAGGCGCTTAATTTGTACAATAGAATCTGAAATCGAAGCCACCCATGAATTAGTTAATCGCTGCTCAACTTGGTTTTTAATTAAGTGAACCATTATCCTATCTAGGAAAGATTGAATATTCCGCAGAATAGCTTGTTTGCTCATTCCTTCCAAGTCATCTACAATTGCCAAAGCATCTGCATAACGTTCTTCTAGGATACAATTTCTTAAATTTATTAGTTCCTGAGTCATAACTTTGAGTTGCAATCGGGATTTTCCATCTCAATTTTAGCATAATACCAAATCCGGGTTATTTACCCCATTTATAGTGTGAAGTTTAGGGGTGAAGCATTGCGGCAATAAGTGTATTCCCAAGAGCCAAAGCCTTTCTACCGCAATGCTTCACCCAACTTATGGATAACGGGGGTTTTTATCCCGATTTAGCATAATATTTATAGTTGCTCGCCTGCCTTATTTCCAATTTTCCCCACCTGGTAACTGAGTCAAGTATTCGTTAATAATTCCAGGTAACTCCCTTACTGAATATTTATATGTCAAATCCAACAGTTCTTTTGCAGTTATGATTATCTGCTCTCTATCTACCATCTCTAGCAGATCTTCCTCGCTGTAAACACCATTCATAGCTTCCACACTTGCATCTCTAATTCCTGCCTCAAATTCATCTTCAAGCATGGATTCCCATTCATCTTGTTTGACGTAATAAGATGTTTTATTGTCTTGGAGATTCAGTTTATTTATTTGTCTGATTGAATCCCGAATAGAAGCAGCCCAAGATTTTGTTAATCGTTGCTCAATTTGGTTTTTAATTAAGTGAATTAACATCCTGAGTAAGAATGATTGGATATTGCGTAGTATCGCTTGTCTACTCATTCCTTCTAATTCATCGACAAGTGCCAAAGCATCTGCGTAACGTTCCTCTAAGATGCAATTTCTTAAATCTATTAATTCCTGATTCATAGGTCTGCCTTGTCGTCATGGATTGGGAATTTATATTTGATTATAAGCTTTTCTATTGCCTACCTTCTTTCCAATTCTCCCCACCTGGTAACCGAGTTAAATATTCATCTATAATCGCAGGTAATGTTTCGTCTGAATGCTCGTATGTCAAAGCGAGGAACTGTTGAGATATCGCGATTATCTGTGTTTTATCGACTCTCTCTGAAAGCTGATATGGACTTAATTTTCTATTTAGCACTTCCGCACTTGCTTGACGAATCGCTGTTTCAAGTGCTTTGACAAGTATTGACTCCCATTCATTGGGTTTCACGTAGTACGAAACTTTGTTATCTTGCAAGTTCAGATCCTGAATTTCAATGAGGGAATCTGAAATTGAAGCTGCCCAAGAATTGGTTAATATTTGTTCGATTTGGTTTTTAATTAAATGAATTAGCATTCTGACTAAAAAAGATCTGATATTTCGCAGTATGCCTTTTTTACTCATTCCTTCCAAGTCATCTACAATAGCCAAAGCATCTGCGTAGCGTTCCTCTACAATGCTATTTCTTAAATCGATAAGTTCCTGTGTCATAAAAACTCTTTAGCCTCCATATTGCACAAAATCAAACAACCGATGCGCCATTTCTAATTTTGAACAAGGTGCAATTTCTAACTGTCGTCCTTTTGTATCTATAAATATCGCCTGATTATTATCGCTGCCAAAACCGCTATCGGATTTATCAATAGGATTGGCAACAATGGCATCCAATTTCTTTCCCCACAATTTATCTAATGCAGGCTTGACAATATCCCCTGTTTGTGCTGCAAATCCGATTAAGCGTTGATGGGGTTGCTTCAATTTTCCCAACTCTGCCACAATATCTGGCACTTGTTCCAAAGGTAAAGAAGTTGGCAGCAATTTTTTCGGCAATTTCTCGTCAGCGTAATTAGCTGGTTTCACATCCGCCACTGCTGCTGACATTATAATTAAATCAGCATTAGGAAAACATTCCAACATCGCTTTTTGCATCTCTGCCGCACTGGTAACTGGAACATCTCGGACACCTAGAGGCGTTTCCCAGGTAGCTGGTGCGTGTACCAGGGTTACTGATGCACCTCGATGGAGTGCTGCTTGTGAAACGGCTAATCCCATTTTGCCAGTGGAAGGATTGCCGATAAAACGCACGGTATCTAAGTGTTCTCTCGTTCCGCCAGCACTAATTAATACTCGTTTTCCTGCTAAATCTCGTTTACCGCCAGTTTGCAATAAGGATTGAATGTGTGGCAAAATCTCTTTATGTTCTGCCATGCGACCATAACCGATGCGATCGCACGCCAAAATCCCTGCACCAGGCCCAACGCTGTGATATCTTCTATCTGTGAGAACTTGTTGCCAATTCCTTTGCACCGTCGCCTGTTCCCACATATCCGTATTCATCGCCGGAGCTAATAAAATTGGACAGGTAGAAGCTAACACCGTATTCGTCAGCAGGTTATCGGCAAAACCGTGAGCGAGTTTCGCTAAAGTGTTAGCTGTGACCGGAGCGATCGCAAAAACCTCTGCCCATTCTCCCAATTCTATATGCAGCGGTCTTCCGTGTACTGGTTGCCAAAAATCTTTATCCGTGAAAGCTGGATGACGAGAAAGCGTGGCTAGAGTCAAAGGCGTAATAAATTCACAAGCAGCATCCGTTAAGATGACTCGCACCTCGACCCCTGATTTTGCCAGCGCAGAAACGACCTCACAGACTTTATAAGCGGCTATACCGCCGCCTATACCAATTAGTACCCGTCTGAATAGAGGATTTGGGATTTTAGATTTTGGATTAATAGACATCTCCAGAAATTAAAGGTGCTAACCCTTGAACCCTTGTAGAGACGTTGCATGCAACGTCTCTACATTCTATGTTGGAGATGTCTATTGAGTTGCTCATCAATTTCGGCCATGTGCGATCGTGACTCGTCTACTCTAATCTAAAATCTAAAATCTAAAATTGTTATGCTTCATCGTAGGCTTCTAAGTCGAGCAGGTGGATGTAAGGCTCAACTAAATCGGGACGCTGAAAGGCGATCGATCGTAGCAAATGCCAATCGTCCAAACCCTCAAAGGCATTAGCATAATCATCTTGTTCCAGACGTGCAGCCAATTCAGCTACATCTGCTGCCGTCAAAACAGAAATATCCCGCTTAGAAATGTTTACAGTTTTCATCCTGAGCTACTCCCTCAAGCAGTATTTGCATTCAGCGTGGAGTCTACTGGTATAGATGCAGCCACCGCTACTATATTAGACCAGTCCAGGATAAGTATTTATATTTGCAGCAAAACAGCGAGAAGGTTTCTCTAAGGGACTTTGGGGCTTGCAGATGACATAACCTGCAACACAAAACTTCGCATTACATTTAAAACTGCCGGTGTAACTTCATGCCCCATGTCAAATTCTTGATACTGCACCGCTACCCCCAAGCTGGATAAAGTATCTCGTGCCTTCATAGCAGCATTCAGAGGCACGATCGAGTCTTGTCTGCCATGAACGATCAAAACAGGGGGAAAGGAACGATTTGTCGCCTCCTCAGAAACCGTATGTAAATAGCCGCTTAGACAAACTAAGCCTGCCAGGGGCAAATTCAGCCCCACATCAAGAGTCATCGCCCCACCTTGAGAAAACCCACTCAAAATTGTGCGATCGAGTGGAATGCCAGTGCGACTCTCCAAGGAGGTAAGCCAGTCAGTCAGCAGTTGCCGACTTTCTGCCAAACCGGAAGAATTTTTCTGAAAGTCGTACCACGCCTTTCCCTCTGACGTATGGGGGTGAGGAAAAGGAGCGTTGGGAAACAAAAACTCGTAATCTGGTAAATTCAACAAAGGTGTTACAGATGCCAAATCTTGCGCGTTGGCACCCCAGCCATGCAAAGACACGATCGCACCCACTGGAGGTTTGCCGCTTTTCGGTGGAACGGTAATGACTTGTAGAGACAGAGGTTTACTCCCGAAATTGACTTGCTGTATCCATATTTTCTAGTTTACAGCCAGGAACCCCACCCCCAACCCCTCCCCGTCAACGGGGAGGGGGGAAATTTACTCACCCCCTCGCCAAATCTTTCTCCCCCCTCTCCAAATCTTTCTCTCCCCCCTCGCCAAATCTTTCTCCCCCCTCTCCAAATCTTTCTCCCCCCCCTCTCCAAATCTTTCTCCCCCCTCTCCAAATCTTTCTCCCCCCTCTCTCCAAATCTTTCTCCTCCCTCTCTCCAAATCTTTCTCCCCCCTCTCCAAATCTTTCTCCCCCCTCTCCAAATCTTTCTCCCCCCTCTCCGATCTCGGAGAGGGGGGTTGGGGGGGGTGAGGTTCCTCCCGTTTTCCGAAAGTAAGTAGGTGGGCGTAAATAAACTGAACTCCCAGAAACCCGGTTTCTCCAAGAAACCGGGTTTCTTTGGGCCTGGAGTTTTACGTTTAATTATGCCCATTTACTTAGCACCAATCAAAATTTAAACGAAAAGTTAACAAAGATTAGTATTTAACTTTAAAATCTTAACTTGCACCAATCAGGAATTTGCTAATGAGTACCCGTTTGGCACTTTTGAGTGTATCCGACAAAACTAATCTAATCGACTTTGCCCGGAAACTGGTTGAGGAATTTGAGTTCGATATAATCAGCAGCGGTGGAACTGCCCAAGCACTAAAAGAGGCTGGTATACCAGTTACAAAAGTTGCCGATTACACTGGTTCTCCTGAAATCTTGGGAGGACGAGTAAAAACTCTACACCCTCGCATTCATGGCGGTATTCTGGCACGTCGCGATTTTCCGGAAGATCTCGCAGATTTGGAAGCAAATCAAATTCGTCCGATTGATTTAGTGGTGGTAAATCTTTATCCATTTGAACAAACAATTGCCAAATCAGGTGTCACTTTGGCTGAGGCAATTGAGCAAATCGATATCGGTGGCCCTGCTATGATCAGGGCAGCGGCAAAAAATTACGCTCATCTGACGGTTTTGTGCAATCCCGATCGCTACGATGCTTACTTAGAGGAGTTGCGGCAGCATGGAGGAGAGGCGTCTGTAGAATTTCGGCAAGCGCGTGCTTTGGAAGCATTTTCGCACACTGCTGCTTACGATTTGGCGATCGCAACTTATCTCGGCGATCGATCGCCTCTAGAGACTTTTCATGAAACGTCTCTACCACAACGGTTTGGGCTTTCGGGAGAACAGCTGCAATCCCTACGTTATGGCGAAAATCCCCATCAACCCGCTGCATGGTATCAAACCGGAACAGTTAAGAGCGGTTGGGCAGCTGCTACTAAACTCCAAGGTAAAGAACTAAGCTATAATAACTTGGTGGATTTAGAAGCTGCACGGAGAATTATTGCTGAATTTACTGAGACTCCTGCTGCAACAATCATCAAACATACCAATCCCTGCGGCACAGCACTGGGAAATAGCATCTCAGAAGCTTATGAAAAAGCTTTCAATGCTGACCCTGTTTCGGCTTTTGGTGGTATTGTTGCTCTGAACAAACCGATTGATGCACCTACAGCAACTGCTTTGACAAAGACATTTTTAGAATGCGTTGTAGCGCCGGGATGCGAACCAGAAGCACAAGAAATTCTAAGTGCTAAATCGAAAGTCAGAGTTTTAATTTTGCCAGATTTGAGTGGTAGGCCGAAGGAAACAGTGAGAGCGATCGCAGGTGGTTTTCTAGTTCAATCTGCCGATGATGCGATCGAAAATCCCAGCCAATGGGAGGTAGTCACCGAGAAGCAACCAACGCCAGAACAGTTGGAAGAATTGCTGTTTGCCTGGAAAGTCTGCAAGCACGTTAAATCTAATGCTATTGTAGTAACGTGCGATCGCACAACTCTCGGTGTCGGTGCGGGTCAAATGAATCGGGTTGGTTCCACCAAAATTGCCTTAGAACAAGCGGCAGAAAAAGCTCAAGGTGCCTTTCTTGCTAGCGATGGTTTCTTCCCATTTGATGATTCTGTAAGGACAGCCGCAGCAGCGGGAATTATTGCCATTGTACAACCGGGTGGTAGTTTGCGCGATAAAGACTCGATCGATGCTGCTAATGAATTGGGTATTGTGATGGTCTTTACTGGCATCCGTCACTTTTTACATTAATCCCCAAGTCATTTACTATAGATGGGGAGTTATTGCAATAATTGTAATAACTCCCTTTCCAGGCCCATAATAGCGTCGCACCGACGGTAATGGGCAAGTCAATCATCAGCCCCAGCGGCTTTAAGCAATTTGACAACGTTGGGATGACCGTTAAATTCAGCCATCATCAAAGCGGTACTGCCGCCTTGGTTTTTTAGATTTGCATCAGTACCCGCGTCGAGCAAAACTTTTACTGCGTCGGCATAACCCCGCGAAGCCGCCCAGATTAAGGCAGTAGCACCAGTACTATCTTGAAGATTGACATCGGCATCTGCTGAAATTAAAAGCTGCACGATGTCGGTATCACCATATTCAGATGCCTTTATCAAGGCAGTTTTTCCGCCATCATCAGGCACGTTAGCATCAGCACCGCTATCCAACAGTACTTTTACCGTGTCAATGTTTCTGTGAGATACTGCGATCGTTAAAGCTGTCTCGCCAAAGTTTTTGGCATTGCTATCCGCTCCCTTTTGCCGCAGATTTGCCACAATATTGCTGTAATCTTGCAAAGCTGCTAAGTGCAGAGCTGTATCTCCAAGTTCATTTCTCACCTGGACATCAGCCCCCCGGTTGAGTAAAACCCCCACCACCTCAGCATAGCCCTCGACAACAGCCAGGTGTAAAGCCGTTTCGCCATCAGCATCTTTAGCGTCGATCGCAGTACCTTTGTCGAGCAAAGCGGTGACAATGGCAGTGTAACCTCCGGCTGCTGCTGCCATAAGTGCCGTCCACCCATCTAAATTGTTGGTATTCGCGTCAGCACCGGCGTCTAGCAGTGCAAGCACGATCGCAGTATGTCCCTGATCGGCTGCCAGAGTCAAAGCCGTCTCACCCTCTTTGTCTTTGACATTAACATCAGCGGATGCAGCCAACAACTGCTGCGCGATCGCCATATAACCCGACTCTGCTGCTAACATCAGGGCAGTTCTCTTCTCCTGGTTCCTTGCATTCACATCCGCCCCGCAAGCTAACAGTACCTCAACTGTTTGGACGTAATTTTGACCTGCTGCTAGAGTTAAAGCCGTTTCCCCACCACTATTTACATTTACATCAGCACCAGCTTCCAGCAATGCTTGTACGACATCTGCGTGGCCGTGTTCCGCTGCTATAGTCAAAGCAGTATCGTCATCCTTGTCTTTGATATTGACATCAGCACCAGCAGCCAGCAAGAGCTTTACCGCGTCACTATGACCTTTCAGCGCCGATATCATTAAAGCGGTGCTACCGTCAACATTTTTGGCATTTACGTCAGCGCCGCTAGCCACCAAAGTCTCAACGACATCAACCTGCCCCCTAGCAGCTGCCAACATTAAAGCTGTCAGCTTGTACAATCTTCTGGGCTGGTTGACGTTTGCACCGGCTTCCAGCAGATCCTGGACAATTTCTGCGTAACCATTGCGGGCGGCAAACATCAATGCAGTGGTGCCGTCTTTGTCTGTGGCGTTGATGTTAGCACCCTCAGCGAGTAGCGCTTGTACTCGATCGATTTCACCGTTTTGAGCCGCCCGTCTTAATAAGACATCTTTATCTAATGTGGAAGTCATGGCTGCGCCTCATTGCATCCCCAGCAATGTCAACTTAGCGTTAAATTAGGCACTTGAGAAGACAGTGCCTATACTTGCATTCAATTTATGCAGAATAATCATCTTTCTTCCTGCCGGTCGCCCCCCGACATACGATCGGGTTGTCGGTTGGTTGTTGACGCAAATATAGCGCTTATTGCTAAAGTTCGCAGAACACGAAGCCAATGATAACGAAAAAGAGGGCGTCACAGCTTGGAGGTAATGGCGACTTTGCAAAGAATCATTACGGAGATTATGCTAATTTTTATAAAGTTAGTTAAGCAATCCTCCGCATAATACTATGAGCTTGGAAATCCCCGCATCCGTTAAAGTTTGGAGCCAATTCATACATCCCACTGTAATGTGGGTGTTGTTAGCCACAGCCATCTATGCCTTGTACCTGGGCATTCAAGTCATACGTACCAGAAACGCAGAAGGGGAAGCCAAGAAAGAGTTAATCAAGGGCAGGTATAACATCCGACACTACCAAATCGGTTCTTTGCTCTTGGCGTTGATGGTTGTATTCACAGTTTTCGGTATGGGCGTTACCTACATTAACAACGACAAGCTGTTTGTTCAGCCTCACCTGCTGGTAGGATTAACCATGACAAGTTTAATTGCGACTTCCGCCGCTCTTTCTCCTTTGATGCAGAAAGGCAACGATTTGGCTCGCTACAGCCACATTTTCCTAAATGTGGTTCTTTTGGGATTTTTTGGGTGGCAAGCGGTGAGCGGCATGGAAATCCTGCTAAGGATTATTAGCAAAATGTGATCGATTGTCAGTTGTCAGTTGTCAGTTGTCAGTTGTCAGTTGTCAGTTGTCAGTTGTCAGTTGTCAGTTGTCAGTTGTCATTCTCCCCCACTCCCACCATCTCTTAAGCTGCAAACTTCTTAGATTTATGGGGCATTGGCAAGCCCAAAGTTGAGTGAAAGTCTTGCTGCACTTTGTGAGTCAAGCGGCGGTTGACTTGGCGGACAATTTGGGCTAATAGGCGATCGCCTGTGCTTTGAATCAAAGACGTGGGCAAGCGGTAAATAAATCTAGGAAAGTGAATGGTTACAACTAAATCTAGCTGCCATTCTATCCTTGTTAATTTCGCATTGCGCCCCAATAAGGCCACTAATCCTTCATCCAAATCGCTTGTCGTTGTTTCCACTAAGCATTGAGTGGCATTAAAGTCAACATCATAACCAGGAGCAACGTAATCGGGTACTGGTATAGTTCGGATACGGTAAATACCTTCGTGGGCTGGTAGCAATTCCAAACCAACCTTGGGTTCCACCTGATAGCCAAAGGAACCAAAGCGCCCTACCGTCAAGGCGTAGCCATTCTCTCCGATCGGTTCGGCTTTCATGGGGTGGGCGCAGCGGCAAAACCATCCTTGGTGCGCGTCTAGATACTCAGCAACGGTTTGAGCATCAGCATACATCTCCATGCAGTCTTCAAAGAAGCCGTGAAAGCGTGTTGGCTCGATCTGGGTCTTACCTAGCTCATCTGCTTTTGGTTCGTTTAACTCATCAGTATCGACAGGATTGGGCAATATATCCAAAATTTCTTCTGTAGCTTCCAAAGATTGATTTTCACTGTACTGCGACTGCATAGATAGACGCTCTCCTGTGCGAGTTATCTTTTGTCTATGTTCAGGATGCCCATGCGAGGGTCGAAATTTCTACCAGAAGTCGGAATCTTAATGGAAAAACGAGTATTCCTCGTTTCAAGTTCATACAATGTTGATAAAAGCGGACTCGCATAAATGAGTCGGCGTTTCACTAAGATAACTTGTCAAATGAAAGTATTTGTAGCAGGGGCAACAGGGGAAACTGGTCGCAGGATTGTAAAAGAGCTGGTCGATCGCAATATACCCGTCCGGGCTTTAGTCCGAGACTTAGACAAAGCTAGGGCAATTCTACCTGAGGCAGCGGAGTTAGTTGTAGGCGATGTCCTAAATACAGACAGCCTCAACACCGCCATAGCTGATAGCACTGCAATACTCTGTGCTACGGGTGCCAGTCCCAGCTTCGATCCCACGGGGCCATACAAGGTAGATTACGAGGGCACCAAAAATCTGGTGGACGCTGCCAAAGCCAAGGGAATTGAGCATTTTGTGCTGGTTACGTCTTTGTGTACCTCCCAACTGTTCCATCCATTGAATTTATTTTGGCTAATTTTGGTGTGGAAAAAGCAAGCAGAAGAGTATGTTGAGAAAAGTGGCTTAACGTACACGATCGTCCGTCCCGGTGGCTTACAAAATGACGAAAATCCATACCCAGTTGTGATGTCTGCCGTTGACACGCTGTTTGATGGACGCATTCCCCGCACTAAAGTGGCGCAAGTGTGTGTTGAGGCACTATTTCAACCGTCGGCTCGAAATAAAATTGTGGAAGTTATTGCCAAGGCAGAGGCTCCGCAAAAAAATTGGCAGGAACTATTCGCTGGTGTGGCTTAATTTATTGGCACGCAAGGGTGAGGAGTGTCGAATGGGTCGAGTGCGATCGCGTCAGCCTATCCCGTCAGGCTCATCGCCACGGCGGAAGATTCCATCACAAAAATTGCCCCCTTTAGCCTTAAGGCGTCTCCTTGCCGGTAGTACTGCTGCTTTTGCGTTGATGTTCTTCCTGCTAATTTGGTCTTCTTTTCAAGAGCGGCAAAGGCAGCTTGACTTGACTAGGGGCTTATATGGCACAATACCGCTGGTGATGAAAGGGGGTGACCCTTATATTCGCGCTTTGATGCGAACCATCTCGGCGAGTGAGTCGAATGTGCTAGAACCTTATGCGGTGATTTACGGAGGGGAACAGGTCGGCGACCTCAGCCATCATCCTGAGCGGTGCGTCACAATTGTTACCGGGCCTAATAAGGGAAATTGTTCGACGGCGGCTGGACGATATCAAATGTTGAATCGAACTTGGATAAAGAAGGCTAGGCGTTATCATCCTAAGCCGTCGCGGTTTTTGTTGTGGACTAGCTACAGTTTTGAGCCGGAGTATCAGGATGCGGTGGTTTATGGTTGGTTGAGCGATCGCCAAGTCTGGGGATCTGATATTTCCAAGCAGCTGCGTCAGGGAAAGTTGAAAGAGGTGTTGCGGCTGCTTTCTAGCACTTGGACGAGTCTGGGATATGGAATCGAAACTAATTCGATGTCTAAAAAGTTACCAAAGATTTATCAGCAGATGCTGCAAGAAGAATTAAGAGCATCTGGGTGAGAGCATTTGACCCGAAAGAACCGACCCTTTGGCACTTGGTAACAAAAAACCCCCAACCTTTGTGAGGCGGGGGGTTGAAATATCAGGGTGCATCTATATTTCTCCTTTTCTAACAGCGGCTATAAGGATCGGGATAATAAGAAAAGAATTTTGGGGTGTTGGTGCGATCGCATAGCTAAAGAAACCCGGTAACTCCTGCTCTCACTGGGTTTCTGAGTTCCTTGACCAATGACCGATGACTAATAGTTAAGGCAAAAATCGATCCAAAGCTGCCTTTAACTCTTCAATTTCCACTTCGATATTGCCTTCTTTTGCAGCGCGGGCGATACATTCAGTTAAATGTTCGTCTAAAATCATTCTCGCCACTCGATCCAACGCACCCCGAACTGCGGCAATCTGTACCAGCACATCAGGACAGGCACGACTCTCCTGTACCATTGACTTAATGCCCCGGATATGACCTTCTATCCGAGATAGACGGTTGACAATCCGGCGCAGGGATTCTTCAGAGTGAACGTGCGGATGGGGACTCCCTTCCCCATGAGAACGATCGGCGTGGATATGGCGATCGTCGCTAGAGCCAGAATGTTCATTTTTGTCGGAGGTAAATAAAATTTCGTCTTTAGATCCAATCATTCAGCAAGCCATAGAACAGTCGTACTAAAGATCCTAACCTACAAAGTAGAAGATATTGTTTACTGCCCAATTCCAGCAGGGTTCTGGGTAAGATTTAGATTTGTTCCACAGATCGCACCTGAACTGTAAAAATAGTTTTAGAAATAATCATCGCCACAAACACCAAAAATTTATCTATCACATCGGAGCCTAAAAATCAAGCTATGCGAATTGAGAAATTTTATCTCCTCCTGGGTCAAATTTGTCGTTATGGACTTGCCAGCCTTCTGGGGGCACTTCTGATCTTGGGCATACTAGGAGTGTCGCCATCTCTTGCAAGCCCCCCCAACGCGAATGCCCCAACGCTACCGCAGCCCAGCAATGTGGCACAGCTTACAAACACAAGGCACAGCACCAGTTTTGTGACAGCAGCGGTGAATCGGGTTGGTGGAGCAGTTGTCAGAATTGATATAGAACGCACGGTTACCCGACGCATCGATCCGTTTTTTGACGATCCATTTTTCCGGCGTTTTTTTGGAGAAGATTATATGCAGCGTAGCCCGCAGCAAGAGTTACTGCGGGGTCAGGGTTCGGGCTTTATCATCGATAAAAGTGGAATTATTCTCACCAATGCTCATGTTGTTGACAAAGCCGATAAAGTCACCGTGACATTGAAGGATGGACGTACATTTGAAGGGCAAGTCCGGGGCGCTGATGAAATAACAGATTTGGCTGTAGTAAAAATTGATACCTCTTCAGATTTACCTGTAGCAACCCTGGGAGATTCAGCCCAGGTGCAGGTGGGAGATTGGGCTATAGCAGTTGGCAACCCCTTGGGACTCGACAACACCGTCACCCTTGGCATCGTCAGCACGCTGCATCGTTCTTCTACAGAAGTCGGCATTCCAGATAAGCGACTAGACTTCATTCAAACTGATGCAGCTATCAATCCCGGTAATTCCGGTGGGCCGCTTTTAAATGAAGACGGGGAAGTGATTGGCATTAACACAGCTATTCGTGCTGGTGCGATGGGTATTGGCTTTGCTATTCCTATAGACAAAGCGAAGGATATTGCTCTAGCCTTAGCACGCGGCGTTCATATTGCTCATCCTTATGTGGGGATTCAAATGCTTACCTTAACCCCAGAATTAGCCAAGGAGAATAACAAAGACCCTAATTCTACTATTACAGTTCCAGAAATTCAAGGGGTGTTGATCGTAAGAGTTGTGCCTAATTCTCCTGCTGCTGCTTCGGGTCTTAAGAAGGGAGATACCGTAGTTGAAATTGACGGCACTCCCGTTACTACAGCTACAGCTTTGCAAAATATTGTTGAATCTTCTCGTGTAGGCAAAGTATTAACCGCTTCTGTCTGGCGGGCGGGTGAAATTAAGCAGATTCAGGTGAAGACAGGAGAGATGTAAGAATTTTAGATTTTAGATTTTAGATTTTGGATTTTGAGTTTTCTAGGGGCTAGGGGGAAGAGGGGCAGGTGAGATTTACCAATCCAAAATCCAAAATCCAAAATCCAAAATTCCTGACTTACTCGATATCGTCTTCGTCGTCCTCCTCGTCGTCATCAATCAATTCATCATCAATCAGTTCATCATCTTCGAGGATAGAAGAAGGAAAATTGGAGTTGGGGCGATTGTTGTAACTTCCTGAATTGTTAGAGCTAGAGCGCGACCCATATCCATCAGCCACCCCATCTCCCGCCGCATTAGGAGCAAGAGGAGCAGAACTTAGATCGGATTGGTGCCAAATACTGTCCAACCCTGATTCCACCCGGTATGCGCGAGCAGTTCGGTCATCTAGAACCACCTCCCCCGGCTCATCGTCTAAGACCGCAGTTTCGTAAGCCAAATCTATGTCTGGAGAATTCATCTCCTCGTAGGCATTGAAACCAGTTCCTGCTGGAATCAAGCGCCCGATGATTACGTTTTCTTTCAAGCCGCGCAACCAGTCGGATTTACCTTCTATAGCCGCCTCAGTCAGCACCCGCGTAGTTTCTTGGAAACTGGCGGCTGAGATAAAGCTATCTGTATTGAGAGATGCCTTTGTAATCCCCAGCAGAACAGGCGTATATTCGGCAGGAGCTCCACCAGTAATAGACATAGCCTCATTAACTTGCTCAACTTGGCGAAGTTCCACCAATTCTCCTGGAAGCATAGTCGTGTCACCGCCATCGTCTATGCGTACTTTGGAAGTCATCTGACGGACAATAACTTCGATATGCTTGTCAGAGATATCAATTCCTTGAGACTGGTAGACGGATTGAACCTCATTGACAAGGAAAGTTTGAGTAGCCCGCAGACTCGTCAAAGCGGCTTCGTAGATTCCCATTCGTTCTCGGTTGAAATCGAAGAAAATCTCCAGAATTTCGTGAGGATTGGAGGGACCGTCTGTCAGAGGTTCTCCCACCTTCACCTCTTGACCGTCCGAGACAATTAGGTTTTGACCCGGACCGAGGGGGTATTCCGCGATCGTACCATCTTCTTCCAGGGCCTTGATTTCATCGGGGTCATCATCTCCGTAGACCATTTGGATGGTGCTGGGACGACGAGCTAGGATGCAGGCTTCCTTCGGTTTGCGAGCTTCTAACAATTCTTCAATCCGGGGCAAACCTTGGATAATATCGCCCGTTTTAGTGCGTTCAAAGACGAGCAGTACTAAGTTGTCGCCCCGCTGTACTAAATCCCCGTCGTCGATATGGAGAACTGCGCCGTTGGATACGCGGTAAGGGCGAGCGATTCGCAATATAAGGTACTCATTGTTGATTTCTACTACTTGCCCAGATTCTTCGGTGCGAATAGATGTATTGGCGGTTGAGTTGGAATCTACTGTTTGGCAGATGGTGGCTCCCGCTATGAGCAGGTCGCCAAGAGAGACGGTCGGCTTTTGACCTTTGGTGCTTACAGCCAGAGTATCTGCATCCCGCACTACCAATATCCGGCGAATGGCTTCAGATCCTTCTCGGATGCCCCGTACTTCCCCGGCTTCTTTGCATTGGATTTCCGTCCGAGCGACTACGGCTCCTGCGGGAATCCTTTCTCCATCGCGCACTAATAATCGAGTATGGGTGCTGCCTTGGGTTGCGTCTGCGGCTACATCCCGACGAATAACTAAGGATTCCAAGATGACGAGTTGCAGCCGCCATATCTGGGAATCTTCTTCATCGGATACCAACTCAATATCAGCGGCCAACTGGGGAGCGTCTTTGCCAATCTCCAAAACCAACTGAGTTCGGAGCAATTCCAAACCCTCAACGGATTTCACGCGCTCTCCATCTTTGTAGGGCAAACGCTGCACGGCCCGCAATTCGAGACCAGTTAGGGCAGAGAGGAATTCACTGTCGCGGCTGCCTCTTTGTGTGGGAACTGAGGGTCGATCGGGGATGGCATATTCGACGATCGGTCGCAAAAGCAGGGCGGGTCCTTCGGGAGTTTCTACATATTCGGCATAGCGAAGTTCGGTTGCTGCTAATCCCGGCATAACTTCTTGTCCCGGATTGACGACTGTGGCGGTTTGGGCGATAACCTCTGTTGGGTCTTCGACCATATGCAGGTCGCCGGGTTTGATTGTTATTTCCCGCAGGATATCGTTTTTCTGGACAACTTCCACGACGCCGCTGACGCTGCAAAAGATATCTTTCACTACTTCGGTTCCGGCTTCGACAAATTGACCGTCCTCTACCAAAAGTAAGGAGATATCTTTGTTTACTTCGTGAGTTTCTTCAGGTATCCACAGAAGGGTGCCACCTTTGATTACTTCGTAACCTTGCTTTGCTTTACCCCGTTTGGCAACATCAACTCCGGCATATTTGATGATGCCACCGGTTTGAGTGCGATAGCTGGAGTCAATCAACTCAGCCACAACTTGATTATTTTGAACTTTAGTTCCCGGAGTAGCCTTCAGAGAAAAAGCTTCTCCATTCACTGTCTCAATCAAATAATGATCGCGACCTTGATAACTTTCCACCCGAACTTTGGCGGTATCCAGCAAAACGGAAGCTGTAATAATTTCAATTTCTCGTCCCTGTGATGAACCTCTGTTTTCTTGGGGGAGACGAACGGAACCTCCGTGTTCGGAGATCAGCTTGGTTTCTGCCAATACGCTGGCGGGCTGCACTTTATCGCCATTTTTCACGGTGGGTTCAGCGCCTGGGGGCAGGTTATAGACTTCGCCGCTCAATATCCAGACTAAGCCACCGCGTCCGGCGATGCGGGTTGTGTTGCCTTGGCGATCGGTCTTTTCCTCTGGCAACAAGTCTGCAAATTTCACTTCTCCGGCCAAGTCGGAAGCCACATCCTTCACTGCTTTCTCGGTGGCGCGGCGGACGTTGCGCCCAGTGATGGGGATTTCGGCGAGGATTTGGTTGGAGAGGACTGTGGCTCGATCGGGCACTAAGATGATGGAGCCTTGAATGATGGGGATGGTAAACAGGGCGTTCTTGGGTTTTTGCTTACTATCTTCCGGCACTATTGCCAGATCTCCGTTCGTTTCCGCCACCTGCGCTTCTTCTCCGTGGCGAGTTCGGAATGGTCTGGTTCGTAGGCCGTTGGCGTAGTGGACAACTCCTGCTGCGGTGGCGCGTACCTGACGAGCCATTTCGCCGGTGAAGACGCCGCCGGTGTGAAAAGTTCTCATGGTGAGCTGGGTGCCCGGTTCGCCAATAGATTGTGCGGCGATGATGCCCACTGCTTCGCCCAGATCCACCATTGAGGCGTGGGCGAGACTCCAACCGTAGCAGTATTGACAGACGCTGCGGGCGGCAACGCATGTTAGGGGCGATCGCAATATCACTTCCTCTACTTTCGCCGCTGCAATTCTTTCCACCAGTTCGGTATCAATAGGTTGGTTGCGGGTCGCCATCACTATCTTTGTGGCAGGATGCAACACATCTTGGGCCAGCACCCGACCCATGAGCCGGTCTTTCAGGGGGATAAGGATGCGATCGCCATCTGTCATGCTCCGCATCGTCACGCCCCGCGTCGTCCCGCAATCGAACTCGCGGATAATCACATCCTGCGATACGTCTACTAACCTTCTGGTCAAATATCCCGAATCCGCTGTTCTCAGTGCGGTATCCACTAACCCCTTTCGAGCCCCATAAGACGAAATAATATATTCCGTTACTGTCAAACCTTCCCGAAAATTAGTCTTGATGGGCAAGTCGATGATTTCCCCTTGGGGGTCTGCCATCAATCCCCGCATCCCAACCAATTGGCGCACCTGCGAAATATTCCCCCGCGCCCCAGAAAAAGCCATCATGTAGACGGAATTGAGGGGATTGTTTTTCTTGAAGTTCCTCACGCACTCTTCTTTGAGCAATTCGCTCGTGCTGTTCCAGGTATCGATCACTTTTTGGAAGCGCTCCACTTCCGTGATCTCTCCCCGCGTATAGCGCTGTTCTGTCAGGCGAATCTCTTCCTCTGCTTCTTCCAGCAGCCGGACTTTGCTCTCCGGCACCTGCAAGTCGTCCACAGAGATGGATACCCCGGCCCTGGTGGCGTAGCGAAAACCAAGCTCTTTCAGCTTGTCTGCCATTTGGGCGGTGCGAGCAGTTCCCAGATGGGTGAAGGACCACTCCATCAGACGCTTCAGCTGAGCTTTATCCACAATGCGATTGCGAAATACCAAATCTTCTGTCATTAGCTTTTAGTCCTTAGTTATTGGTTACGGAGAGGTAAATGAGGTCATATCGTGTCTCTGCTTGTTTTTGGTGTCAGGGCGATTTCGTTAATTTGTTTGTTTTCATCAATGGTTGATTTTTTAACGCTGATGAAGAGGGATGAACGCTGATAAACGCTGATAAGAATAAGAACATGAGTTTTTTTTGGGGAATTGAAGTTTTTGGATGAGCGTGTCTCTGCTTGTTTTTGGTGTTAGGGCGATTTCGTCGATTTGTTTGTTTTCATCAATGGTTTATTTTTTAACGCTGATGAAGAGGGATGAACGCTGATAAACGCTGATAAGAATAAGAACATGAGTTTTTTTGGGAAATTGAAGTTTTTGGATATGACGCTTTTGGTTGTTGGTCATTGGTCAAAAGAGTTGAGGAATGTTTTGGATTTTAGATTTTGGATTTGATGATTTAAACCCATGACTAATGACCAATGACTGATGACTGATGACTTAGCTCGCTACTTCTTGAATAGCCTTGTTGTAGATAATCCGACCCGCAGTAGTGCGGATGTACCGAGAAATTGCTTTGCCGTCAGCAGTTTCTCTCACTCGCTGAAACTTATAGATTTTGGTAATTGTGCCATCATCTTCTGTCCGAACTTCTACAGGTTCTGTGTCCGGTTCGTCGGTTTCCATCGGCCCGTCATATCGCACCCAGACATATTCGTGCAGGTTCAATTTGCGCTGTTCGTAAGCCAAAACTACGTCGTCGAAATTAGCCATATAACGCGATCGAAGGTTGGTGAAGATGGGGTTGTCGGCGGTGAGGTAGTAGCAACCGAGAACCATATCTTGAGAAGGGGTGACGATCGGTCTCCCTGTCGCCGGTGACAAAATGTTGTTGGATGCCAACATCAGCAGCCGCGCTTCTGCTTGAGATTCCAGAGATAGCGGCACGTGAACGGCCATTTGGTCGCCGTCGAAGTCGGCGTTGAAGGCGGGACAGACGAGGGGATGCAGCTGGATGGCGCGACCTTCTACCAAGATTGGCTCAAATGCCTGAATGCCAAGTCTGTGCAGTGTCGGGGCGCGGTTCAGCATCACCGGATGTCCTTCGATCACTTCTTCCAAGACATCCCAGACGCTGGGGTCGTTGCGCTGGATCAGTTTTTTGGCGGCTTTGATGTTGTTGACCAGTCCCTGACGAATCAATCTGTGGATGACGAAGGGTTGAAAAAGTTCGATCGCCATTTCTCTCGGCAAGCCGCATTGGTGAATCTTCAGCTTTGGCCCGACGACTATGACCGATCGCCCAGAATAATCCACCCGCTTACCCAACAGGTTTTGGCGAAATCTTCCCTGTTTCCCTTCTATGATGTCGGATAAGGACTTCAGGGGCCGGTTATTTGCCCCCACCACTGTCCGTCCCCGCCGTCCGTTGTCTATCAGCGCATCAACTGCTTCCTGCAACATTCTCTTCTCGTTGCGGACAATGATTTCTGGTGCCAATATCTCTTGCAATCTCGCCAAACGATTGTTCCGGTTGATCACCCGGCGATAAAGGTCGTTGAGATCGCTGGTGGCGAAGCGTCCCCCATCCAGCTGCACCATCGGTCGCAGGTCTGGCGGGATGACGGGGATGACTGTCAACACCATCCATTCTGCCTTGGAACCTGTCGCCACGAAGTTATCCACCACCCGCAGCCGCTTAATCAGTTTCGCTCGTTTCTGTCCCTTCGCTGTGGCGATTTCTTCCCGCAATTGTTCTGCTTCTGCTTCCAGGTTGATGTTTTGCAACAGAGTTTGCAGGGCTTCTGCACCAATCCCCACCTCTATTCCCGATAGATGAGAATCTTCGCTATAGAGTTGGTCCTCTATCTCCATCCATTGGTCTTCGGTCAGCAACTGTTTGTAGCTCAGGTTGTCTGCATTGCCCGGTTCCAATACTACATAAGCGTTGAAATAGACGATTTGTTCCACATCTCGCAGGGGCATATCCAGCAATATGGCGATGTAACTTGGGATGCCTTTCAGATACCAGACATGGGCGACTGGGGCGGCAAGTTTGATGTAGCCCATGCGATGACGGCGCACTCTCGATTCTGTCACTTCTACTCCACAGCGCTCGCAGACTATGCCTCTATGTCTGACTCTCTTATATTTGCCGCAGTGACATTCCCAGTCTTTTGCCGGTCCGAAGATGCGCTCGCAAAAAAGACCGTCCATTTCGGGTTTGAGCGTTCTGTAATTTATTGTTTCTGGTTTGGTCACCTCGCCCACTACTTGCCCGTTTGGTAATGTTCTTTCTCCCCAATGACGGATTCGTTCTGGTGAGGCGATACCGATTTTTACATAATCAAAGCGCTGTTCTAGTTTAGCCATTTTTACACTCCAAGAGCGATGAAGAGTTTGTTATGAGGTTGTTGGTCATAATCATGTCCTTACTCATTGTTGGTGTCAGGGCGATTTCGTCAAATTCTTTGTTTTCATCGGTGGTTAATTTTTTAACGCTGATGAAGACGGATGAACGCTGATGAACGCAGATAAGAATAAGAACGTGAGTTTTTTTGGTGGCCTATGTGTAAGGATTATGATGTCTTTACTCATTGTTGGTGTCAGGGCGATCTCGTCAAATTCTTTGTTTTCATCGGTGGTTAATTTTTTAACGCTGATGAAGACGGATGAACGCTGATGAACGCAGAT